>NZ_BMKZ01000010.1 GCF_014644735.1 Caldalkalibacillus thermarum
GCGCTGAAGGGATTGGTTGGTTTTTAAAACAGGATAAGAAATGACCAAGAGAGTACCCTCAAACAATGAATCCGCTTACATCCATGATGGGGATAAAAAACTCTGCCCGGAAATACTTGACTCACACCTGGTCAGACCATAAACTTTGGAACTAATGGGGCTGTGCTATAATGAAAGATGTAAATGACACAATATAAATGTTATAAATTACACTGCGGAGGATACGAAAATGTCCAAGAAGAGGATCCTTATCATCCATACGGGCGGTACCATCGCCATGTCACAAGATCAAACAAGCGGAGCTGTTGTTCCCACGGATGAACATCCCTTAAACGATGTGCATACCGTTTTAGAACCATATGCGCACATCAAAGTGGACCATTATCTTAACCTCCCTTCTCCCCATATAACACCCCAACTGATGTTGGAACTCGCTCAAAAAATAAAAGCAGAACTCAAATCAAACGGCTGGGACGGTGTCGTGGTGACACATGGGACAGACACACTGGAGGAAACAGCGTACATGCTTGATTTACTTCATGACGGCCACCAACCGGTTATTGTCACAGGTGCCATGCGCTCCAGCAATGAATTAAGCGCAGACGGTCCCCTTAATCTGGTTCAATCAGTTCGTGTGGCTGCCCATGAGGAGGCCAAAGGCAAAGGGGTCTTGGTGGTCTTTAATGATGAAATCCACACGGCCAAAAATGTGACCAAAACCCATACCAGCAACATTAGTACGTTTCAATCCCCCCAATATGGTCCCATTGGCATCACAACCAAACATGGCATTTATTTTCATCACAAGCCGATCCGCAGAGATCGTTATGACGTCAACAAACTGTCCAAAAAGGTGATATTGCTGAAAGCTGTAGCCGGAATGGAAGCGGATTGGGTGGAACAAATCGCCCGCTCTGGTGTTGACGGTCTGGTCTTTGAAGCTTTCGGGCAAGGTAATTTGCCTGTAACCGTTCTCCCAGCTGTGGAAAAGCTGATTCAGCAGGGAATTCCCATTGTCATGGTTTCCCGTTGCTTTAACGGAATTGTTGAAGGGTTATACGGCTATAAAGGAGGAGGCAAACAATTAAAAGAGATGGGCGTGATTTTTTCCAACGGATTAAACGGTCCCAAAGCCCGTCTTAAATTAATGGTAGCCTTGGAGCTGACCACTGACCGGGAGGAACTGCAAGAGATCTTTCTCCGCTAAGAAATAATGCTCCTTCCTTCCTATTCCTTTACCAGCAAATGGGTTTGTCAGGAAAACAAGCAAAAAGGGCTGTCCCAAACTAGCTTAAGTTGGAACAGCCCTATGTGTACTCTTTTTCGTTCAGCTACACCCAGCCTCTGAAGCGGGATGCTTCAGCCATCTTGCGTACTCCGACCATATAGGCAGCCAGACGCATGTCAACCTTGCGAGTCCTAGCCGTCTGATACACATTCTCAAATGCTTTGACCATCTTCTCTTCCAAACGCTTCTCCACTTCTTCTTCAGACCAATAATAGCCCTGATTGTTTTGCACCCATTCGAAATAGGAGACCGTTACGCCTCCGGCACTGGCCAATACATCCGGCACAATCAAAATGCCCCTTTCAGTTAAAATCTTGGTGGCTTCCAGGGTGGTCGGGCCGTTAGCTGCCTCCACCACAATTTTGGCTTTGATGTTGTGGGCATTTTTAGCCGTGATTTGGTTCTCAATGGCTGCTGGAACGAGAATGTCGCAGTCCAGTTCAAGCAGCTCTTGGTTTGTAATCGTATCTTTAAATAAGTTAGTCACCGTGCCAAACGAGTCCCTGCGATCCAATAAATAATCAATATCCAGGCCTTCGGGATTATATAAAGCACCATGGGCATCTGAAATGCCGATCACTTTGGCCCCGGCGTCATGCATAAACTTAGCTAGATATCCCCCAGCATTGCCAAAACCTTGAATCACTACTCTGGAATCTTCAAGGCGGATGCCTTTTTTCTTAGCAGCCTCCCGAATACAGATGGTGACCCCTTTAGCAGTAGCTGACTCTCTGCCGTGAGAGCCGCCAAGTACAAGGGGCTTCCCAGTGATAAAGCCTGGAGAGTCAAATTCCTTGATCCGGGAGTATTCATCCATCATCCAAGCCATAATTTGGGAATTCGTAAATACATCTGGAGCCGGGATATCTTTTGTCGGGCCTACGATTTGGCTGATGGCCCGCACATAGCCTCTGCTTAAGCGTTCCAGTTCACGGAAAGACATTTTACGGGGATCACAAACAATTCCGCCCTTTCCGCCTCCATAGGGCAAATCAACAATGCCTGCTTTCAAACTCATCCAGATAGAAAGCGCTTTCACCTCATCCTCAGTAACATCAGGATGGAAGCGGATGCCCCCTTTGGTCGGTCCTACAGCATCGTTGTGCTGAGCCCGGTATCCGGTAAACACTTTCACAGAGCCGTCATCCATCCTCACCGGAATGCGGACGGTGAGCATGCGGATGGGCTCTTTGAGCAGCTCATATACTTGCTCGGGATAACCCAGCTTATCCAAGGCTTCCTTAATGACCATTTGTGTTGATTGTAACAGATTCATACTTTCCTGTGCGTTTTTGGATTCTTCAGCTTTATCTCCCATTTTGTACTCCCACCTCATCGTCATGGTCAATATTCACCAAATAGTATACACCTTCCGCAGATACCTTTAAAGATTTTTTAACAAAAAAAGCCGGACATTTTCCCAGCCCATGTGAAACCCCCTTTCACGGCTGTGAGAAGGGGGAATTGCTTCAGGGTTTAAAATAACGGCATATCGTTTCAACGGCCCGCTCTTTTATGATGACCGTACCATATTCGTTTAAAACGTATTTACTTTGAGTGGATGGCTCACCAAATTCAGATAACAAGGCAATGAACAGTTCATAAACTTCATCCTCAACGACCAAATCTTCAAACAGTAAATAATAACGGTCATTATATTTGTACAGCGTTCCATCTCCTTCAAGGAATGGCGCCAATTTATGAGCCACTTGTATGCAATCATCCAATTCGTTGAAGACAAACAAAATATCGTCACTTTCATCTAACGTGACTTCGAGTTCATAATAATCTTGCATATCTTCATGTTCTTCGTCTCGAACCGCATCCACCGCACCGCGTCCGCGGGTGACAATAACCACCATTCCCTGTGCAGGTAAGGAATAAACCTCAACAGCTACGGGTCCGTTCACTTCAAAGTCCAGTTCCTGGTATGCCTGATTCATCATATCATGAAACAGCTCATGAATCTTGGGGATATCTTGCCAAATATCTTCCTTGTTAATTCCTCGCTCCATGAGATCATCAAAAGTGAGGAATATGCGTATCTTATCCTGGTTGAGGCGCTCTAATTTCATAGCTGAACCCCCTTACCTTCCCTTTATATACTATATGAACCACTATTGCTTTATGTTCATTGCTGATCGCTTCCTTTGTCAATTAGGCTGAACCATCTGTCTTTATTTATACTTTATCACAACCTGCCCAAATAGGGAACAGGATATGACTTCCGCTGTTGTTGGAAAATCAGTCTTTGAGCACGATAACTTCCTTTTTTTTCCTTAGATAATTGGCAACGAATTCATATATACCAAAACCAGCTGTTAAGATTACAGCCAGATGGCCAAAGGAAAACAACACCCGCACATGGGCAATGGTTAATAAACCAGCCAGGAGCGTCATCTGGATTGGCCATTGGCGGAAAAGCAACGCGACTTTGCATTCATAGATGATCTTGCGCCACAAGACGAGGGCGATACACAGAAAGCAGACGAGCAGGAAAAAGCCGCTCAGATAGTGGAACGGCCGGAAAATCAAGGCGGACATAAAGTCCTCCAGTAAGGCCAGGTCCAATTCACTTAATCTCGGCCAGACACTGATTGCTGCTGAACTGAGGAGCCAGGCCAACAGCAACAGCCCCCAGTTTGTCCAGTGCTGCACCAGAATATCCTCCTTGTCTGTTTTGTCCCAGGTAGAACAAAACAAGCCTATTTCACTTTATGCCCGCCCATATGAAATTTATCACTTTTTTCATTGAGCAAAACGAGATTTTTTAGTCAATAAACAGAACGGATTTTTAAAACCGTTTGCCGAACACGGTCAAACACTCCATCACACACGAGGGGAGAATACCCCTGTTCTTCAGAGGGGTGAATATTTGGGTCACACAACACCGGGCCATATGTATCCTCACCTGTCACATAGTGTTGTACTAAGTGACTGATGACAGCCACATAAATATTTTTAACAAAGGGGGTTTCACCAGCAGGAAACACGGTGTACTGCCCCACAAGCCACACGCTCCTGGCTACCCCGCCAGTCTCCTCTTTTAATTCCCGCACCACGGCCTCCAGCGGGCTTTCTCCTTTTTCCACCTTACCGCCCGGCCATTCTATCCCCCGTCTTTTGTGGCGGGTAAACACCAATTGGTTTTGATACAAAGCTAAGGCCACAACATGCCCGGCCTCATGAAATTCTTTGGGGAACAGTTTAAGTTCAACCCGATGGTGGTAAGCTCCCCGAAAAGAGACGCAATCTTCCTCTCCCCATAGGACCATCCTCATCTTGGTTTCCCTTCTTTTTTGTTTCGTGTCAACTGCTTGGCTTGAACATTCAACCCGCCATTGATATCGATAATACTGCCGGTAATGAAGTCGGAATCTTCCTGCACGAGAAAAGCGATCACCCGGGCAATATCCTCTCCAGATCCCGGCCGCCCAATGGGCGCCAAATTAAAGGATCGTTCCTGTCTCACTTGTTTAATCGTTTGCTCCTTATGCGGGCCAACAATATCTCCTGGACAGACCATATTAACGGTAATCCCGTATTCGCTCTCTTCCATGGCTAAGCTTTTAGTCAGCGAAACAAGCCCAACCTTGGCAGCTGCAAAAGCGGCCCGGTGCATCCAGCCTGTTGCTTCATGGGCGTGGCTGAACCCCAAATTAATAATCCTGCCCCACTTTTTTTGGCGCATGTGCGGTATCGCTTCACGGCATAAATAAAACGCAGCCGACAAATTGCCATTGATCATTAATTCCCATT
The DNA here is from genome assembly GCF_014644735.1 of Caldalkalibacillus thermarum. Taxonomy (NCBI): domain Bacteria; kingdom Bacillati; phylum Bacillota; class Bacilli; order Caryophanales; family Bacillaceae; genus Caldalkalibacillus; species Caldalkalibacillus thermarum. The sequence continues at coordinate 5,048 of NZ_BMKZ01000010.1, forward strand.
CCTCGTCCGTATAGGCAACAAGTTTTTTCCGCTCAAAAATATAGGGGCCTGCGTTATTAATTAAAATGTCAAGGCTGCCCAGTTGGTCTACTGTCTGGCGAACCATACGGCGGCAATCTTCTTTGCGGGATACATCCCCCTGCACCAGCCCACAGCGGACACCCTGCTCGATAATACGCTGCTGGAGTGCGAGGGCTTTATCGCGGCTTTGACGATAGTTAATCATGACATGGATCCCTTGTGCGGCAAGATGCTGGGCCGTTTGTACCCCCAATCCACTGGCACCCCCGGTAATTAATGCGACACGGCTTGGCACAGTGTTCACTCCCTTATCAGGTTAAACTCATTATAGCAAACATCGCCATGACTTTTAACCATATCATGGTATTAATCGGGATTTAGCGCCAAAGACTTGTGCATAATTGGTCGCTTCTTGCAAAGCTTTTTCTTCCAGTGGAATGCGCACAGCAAGCAGCATGATTTTTAATAGGGTAAACAGGCCAGCGGTGAAGTAAGCTTCAAACATCAACGGAAGAGTGACAAACTCCACTAAAACCACTGCATAATTGGGATGACGGACAAAGCGGTAGGGGCCGCTGGTCACCAGCTTAACGCCAGGGAGTACAAAAATACGTGTATTCCAGAACTTACCAAGCGATGCAATACACCACACACGCAACACTTGAGCCAAAACAAATACTGCAAACAGCCAAGCCCACCACGGCGGCAACCCTTTACGCCAGAGCTGAACTTCTAATATAAGGGACAAAAAGAAACCCACATGCACTAATACCATGTACTTGTAATGCTCGCGGCCAACTTCATAGGCTCCTTGGCTCTTCATCCACTGCCCATTCCGTGCAGCAATGCCTAATTCAAGCAACCGTTGCGCGATAACGAAGCTGATAACCCCCCAAAAAAAGGTCAAGCGCGCCCCCTCCCTTCTTGCCATTGGAGCAAGACCATCTCGGAGCTGAATCCGGGACCAAGGGCCGTCAGCAGTCCATAGTCACCCCATTCGATCTCTTGCCGCAGAAAGTGTTCCAACACAAATAAAACCGTGGCTGATGACATGTTGCCATAATTTTTTAAGACGTATTGTGCTGTCGATAAACGTGACAAGGGAATGCCCAACGCCACACTGTAGGCCTCCAACACTTTTTGCCCACCGGGATGGACAATCCAATGTTGACACCGTTCCAATTGTAAACGATGACGGGCCAAAAACTGTTCCACATTAGGCCTCAGCCAATCTTTAATGACAAAGGGAATGCTCTTGGAAAAGACCACATAAAACCCCTCGTTCTTAATCTCCCAGCCCATCACATCTTCGGAGTGGGGCTTAAAGGAAGATTGTGAGCCTACAATCCATGGAACAGATCTCAAAAAGGATAGCTTAAGCAACGGAGATTGATCACCTGCTACCAAAACACAAGCCGCCCCATCCGCAAATAAGGAGGTACCTACCAGATTGCTTTTAGATTTATCCTGGTGTTGGAATGTTAAACTGCATAACTCTACACTGAGTACCAATACACTCTGTTCTGGATGAGCCAGACAATAATCACAGGCTCTGGCTATGCCAGCAGCTCCCCCTGCACAGCCCAAGCCCCAAATCGGGAGGCGTACCGTATGAGGGGAGAAAGGAAGGAGATTCATGATTCGGGCCTCAATCGTAGGAGTGGCTAACCCTGAGCTGGAAATGAAAATAATCGCACTAATCTCTCCGGGCTGGATCTTCCTCTTTAAAAACCTCGGGTCAGACAGGCACTTATTAATCGCCGCCACACCCAGGCGGCACGCCTCACGGATAAACCGGTCATTCTTTTCCTGAAAAGAGCGCTCCGTGCTAAACCAGTTTAAAGGGGCACTAAAATAGCGCTGGTCAATGTTAGCATTTTCAAACACCTTTAAATAACGCTCCAGGTCAGCATAATCATCTTTAAACAAGGTTTTGACGGAATCAACAACTTCCCGCTGAGACACGCGGTAAGGAGGGGTTTGACAATGGACGGATATAATGGCAGGCATGTGTTGCTCCTCCTCGCAAAAACAGGATCCAAACTAGCCCGGGTTATAGATCAGTATGGGCCTAAAAAGCTGGGTTGATACCCTTTTTCTTCCGATGTGGTGTTATTCTTACTTTGTTGAACAAATGGAGGATAAAAGTGGTGGCCAGGGGATAAATTATAAACGAAACCGCAACCAATCAAAGGAGTGTGAAATGATGCAGCAGCAACAACAACCAGTTAACCAGCAACAACCTCTGATGCCTCGTCCGCCACAAGTCATAACCTCCAAAGATCTGGCTTATTTGACCGATCAATTGTCCTGGCAGCTGACGGCGACGAAAAAATGCCACCATTTTGCCCAGGAATGTATCGATCCTGAGATCAAAGCCGCTCTCGACCAAGCAGGTCAGATGCACATGCGCCACTATCAGATGCTACTTCGTCACTGCCAACATAACAACACCCAGGTTATGCAAAGCATACCGCAACCGTCCCAAAATCAACAATCAATGCAATAAGGAGCTGATACGACATGGTGACCAAACAAGATCCCAATGTGATTGCCAATCCTTCCTCCAACCAGCCTAAAGGCCCCCAAATGAATGATCGTGACCGTATGAATGATTGTTTAGCCACGGAAAAATATCTGTGTCAAAGTATTAATACAGCCACATGGGAAGCGAGTCACGATCAACTACATCAAGATTTGAAAACCATCTTAAATCAAACTCAGGAGTGTCATCGCAACTTATATAACTTGATGTTTAAAAAAGGATGGTACAAGCTGCAAGCTGCCGATCAAATGCAAATTGACAATACGTACCAACAATTTTCCAACTATACTGCCCAACTTCCTTATCAGAATCAAATGCAATAAGTCATAAAAACTAACACATGATAAAGCGACCTCCCATTACTGAAGGTCGCTTTTGTCTTGATCTCCAGCGGTCTGTTGCAGATTGGCCTCCTCAGTGCCCAAGGGGTATCCGTAGGAGCGATGCACATCCATCCACTCACCCATCTGGATCAAAGGAATGTTAAAGTTAACCATGGAATTATTGAATTCACTCAAGCGTTCATATTGGCTTTTGTTATTGTTTGGCTTGTTCGTCAAGATCGTCACCTCTTGATGGATATTTGTCCTTTGTCTCAGTAGTATATCCAAAAATCAGCGTTTACCCTGGAGAAAATGTCCAAACACATTTTTATCATCTACATATGCTATGTATGTGAGATCTCACCAAATCCTGATGAGGAGGTTTTCCAGCATGAGTGGTGCTTATCCTGTATCTCCTTGGAGCTCATTTGCGTTGATTGTAGTGTTGTTCATTCTGCTCATCATCGTTGGATGTGGGTGCTTCTTAGGCCACGTCGCTTATTAATCAATGACAAAATAACAGCTCATCCAACCCCCCTTCTCACGTGGCTGTCCGATAAGTCCTTAAAATGAAGCAAGTGGAGAAAAACAATTCGTTTCTCTCCACTTGCTTTTATATTTTTTCGATTTTTATCTGAAAGTAGCTGGCGGATGCCGGCTACTTTCAGTATGTTGTGGGCTAATGCCACAATCCCAAACTCGACATGTACCTTGTCGAGGCCCCGCAAAGAAAATCTGCGGAACGACCGATTGCCCTTGATGTGACCGAACACACTAATTCTGCCTCGACTTTGCGTCGAGCGTAGATGGCGGCTTTCTCTTCACATTCAAGGGCTGTTTTGGCCTTTGCTTTCATTTCTTCTGCTTTCATTTCTTCGAAGATGGGATTCCAGTGAACTTGACGATTTCCCTTCGCTTTTGTGCATTTCGCTTTCAATGGGCAATCGGTACAATCTTCACATTCGTATATTTTGAAGCTTTGTTCATAGCCAGATGGATTCTTTTTGTTTTTGTATTTTTTAAACGTTACTCTCCTTCCATTCGGGCAAATAAAACAATCATCCTCTTCACAATAGGTCCAGTTTTTGGCATTTTTAATGTCTTCCTGAATCCGTGACATATGGACGGGATTGGTTTAAATATTTGCCACATGATGACTTATAGACATTAAAATGATCACAAAATATTTGATTATCACCTTAAATACCTATATATTCCAGCCCATCCCCCGCCCAGCAGATTTCGATGGCATGCCAAAGATGCCCTGGTCACAGGGCGTTTGAGTGACAGGTCAAATGTCTGGGCGAGGTTTAGGCAAAAGCCTGATAGAGCCGTTTAAACGGTGTTAACCAAGCCCGTGATCCAATATACAGATATTGCCGGCGGGCATGTGTCACCATTTTTGCTGCCAGGGTGATCAACGTCTGGATCACCGTCCGGATCCGGCGCCGCTGCACTTTTTTGCGCAGGGGGCTGTCATTCACCCGCAAACTCTCCTGACTGATGATCCGCAGCAGGGTAGCAGCAGGGTATAGGTAAACAGCCCCAGACATAAGAGATATCGGCCACGTCCTCATCCAGATCCGTCCAATAAACATCCACCGTGATCTCTGGGATTAAAAGAATCTGGCCATCTTTGGCGATCGTCGTTTCCCGCACATCAAACACCTGATAGACCGGTTGGGGCAATCCCGGATCGGTCACACGGATTTTACCCGTATAGCGTGTGCACCCCTCCCGGATCACCGTGGCTTTTCCCTGATCCTGAGCAATGGCCAGCTAGGCTTCGGGGGATTCCCGGCGCAGGTTGCGTTTAATGATAAAATGCACCCCTTCTTCCTGACAAACGGCCAGGTTGTTCAGGGCATCGTTGCCGGCATCCATCCGTAACAACAAGGGTTTCTCTGTCATGCTTTTGGCCCGAGGAATCATCTCCCGCAGTTTTTGGTCCACCTCTTTCTGGACATGGGTGCGCCCTTCGCGCAACTCGGCATACAACCCGTACCCTTCCCGGCCAATATAGGCCAATAAGGGGGCATAGCCATCACAGCCTTTGTAGGTCCGGCTCACGCCTTCTTTGTGGGTATCGGTGTTATCAAAAGGNCACTGGGCTCAAGACCTGCCTTTCTGGGTAACCGGACCATTTCATCCAGCAGGATATTCCGCCACTTTCTGATCTGGGCCAGCCCATCTAGACGCTGGCGGAGCCGGGCTCGAGACGGCACACTTTTGAGCTGAAGGGCATATTGGGATTTTACCCGCACTTTCCATTCGGAAAAATGGAAAGTGTTTGCAGCGGAGGGAGAGCTTCCGAGCGTTCCTTATTTCGCTATACAATCATAAGCCAAACGAGAATTTGATCGGGTTTTGGGCGCATGACCGGGAGGAGGTGGACGGGATTGCAGAGTTTGTTGTTCGATATGGGGGCACCATCGACAGCGGTCCCTGGCAGTTCCCGATCAGTCCGACTTATTATGCGGTTTATTTTCAGGATCCTTGCGGAAACAAGTATGAAATGGTCCACCGATTAAATTGATTCAGCACCCGTTGTTGCCCAGCCGAAACCTTTTCTTGCTGCTAGCTTCTTTTAGTGGATATCGGTTACGGTTTACGATTTTTGCGGGCAATTTCCCGCTTGACGGCCGGTGCCACTTTAGTACCCAGCAGTTCGATGGCACGCAACACTTTTTTGTGCGGCAGCGTGCCGACGGTCAATTGCAGAAGGAAGCGATCGTGGCCGAAAATTTCATGCTGGAACAAGATTTTTTCGATCACCTGCTCAGGGCTGCCGACAAAATTGGCGCCCCGTAAGGAAAGAGAGAATTCGAACTGCTCCCGGGTCAATGGCGGCCAACCGCGTTCCCGTCCCAGCCGATCCATCATCGTTTTAAACGCTGGAAATGCAATGTCAGCTGCTTCCCGCGACGAATCGGCGAGAAAACCATGTGAATTGATACTGAGGCGTGGCGTTTCGTGCCCCGCCTTTTGCGCTGCCTCCCGGTGTAATTGAGCAAAGGGGGCGAACCGTTCGGGCAGACCACCGATGATGCCCAGTGCCATCGGAAGACCGAGCATGCCTGCACGGACGGCCGACTCCGGGGTTCCTCCAACGGCTATCCAAACCGGAAGCGGATTTTGCAGAGGCCGCGGATAGATCCCTAGATTGTCCAGCGACGGACGATGCTTTCCCGCCCATGTGACCCGTTCGGATTCTCGCAGCTTGAGCAGCAGATCAAGCTTTTCTTCAAAAAGCTCGTCATAATCTTTCAGGTCGTAGCCAAAAAGGGGAAAGGATTCGATAAACGAACCGCGGCCGACCATGATTTCAGCGCGGCCTTGAGTGAGCAGGTCCAAGGTGGCAAATTGTTGAAACACCCTCACCGGATCGTCAGAGCTTAAGACGTTTACTGCACTGGTCAACCGAATGCGTTTGGTGCGGGTCCCGGCAGCGGCAAGCACTACCGCTGGAGCCGATACGGTGTAGTCGGGACGATGATGTTCACCAATGCCGAACACATCCAGTCCGACTTGATCGGCTAGTTCAATTTCCTCCATCAAGTTTTGCAGCCGTTCCCCCGGGCTAATCAATTGACCGGTTTCCGGATCAACCGTCCGTTCTCCAAATGTGTAAATGCCGATTTCCATTCGTTGACCCCTCCTTTGATTACTGTTCGTTCATAGTTAGATTTAACTTATCTTATTTATTCGACGTCAGGCAATAAAAAGGGCTTAAGGCAGCAATCGCCTTTCCTCAAGGGTGTTTTGCTATGGATGGGAAGTTCGTTTCGGACAATTTTATTGTAAGAAAAATTTAGCTGACAAGGAAGACGAGACGCCCCAAGATTTTTCCCTAATTTGCTTATGGAGAGGGAATGCTGGTGCTTAAATTGCAAGAATAAATGCAACAACTCCCTAAATTTTAAGCATAGGGTTGATCGTTTTCGATCCAGATTGTTTTCTTTTCCACAGGCGTTCTAGTCCGTAGCGGTGGTTCAATATCGGGGTAACCGAGATAAATAAAGCCCATCAGTTCATCTTCTTCCTTTAAACCGAACAATGCCTTCATTTTCGGATGATAAGCAGGTTTTCCGGTGCGCCATATCGCACCCAGTCCTAAAGCATGAGCGGTGAGAAGCATATTTTGGATCGCCGCACTGACAGCTGCTTGTTCTTCTATTTTCTCGACATTGGGTTTCGCAACTGCTGGCGTACAAGCAACAGCAATGATGACCGGGGCCCGGAAGGCTTTTGCTTCTGCCCGTTTTAGTTTCTCCCGGTTTTGGGGTGTGTCTGGATCCTCCATTCCCTCTTTGGCAATCTCAGCCAGTATGCGCCCCAAAGGACGCCTGCCTTCTCCAGTCAGCACGAAAAATTTCCATGGTTCGGTCATATGGTGATTGGGAGCCCAGCTGGCCGCCTCCAATATTTTTTCAATCTTGTCCTTCTCCACCAGGTCCGGTTTCACCTTGCCAATACTGCGCCGGGTACGAATAGCTTTGAGTACGTCCATCACCATTCACCTCACAAAATGGCTTTTGTTTTATCATCAGGACAACTTCCAGTAGGAGAGTATAATCATGGCCATGATAAGGGCCAAAAACGTAAACAGCAGAATCTGTAAAAACGGTGAATGCACACGTCTGGTTTTTGTTTGTTTGCGCCTCCGCCCGTGTTTGGTATGCCGCGGAGGAAGTGAACTTGATTCTTTTGGTTGAGTATATCCCTGATGTGGCTTGCTTATCCCTTCAAAAGATGAATGCTGCCTTTTGACTTCCATTGTATATAACACCCTTTATGTGGTTACTGCCATTCACAATCAGTTGTATTTTGCCCCTTTAACATTCGGCACTGCTGCCCAAAATCCTCTTTTTTTCGACACCCGTTATTCTTTGTGAAACAGACGGTAACGCAACATGACGCCCAATGTAAAATCAATGGCAAAGTGGGCCGTAAATACAGCCCAAAAACTTCCGGTCCACTCATATAACCCGCCAAACCCAAAACTGATCACAATGACCAGCAAGGCATACAGCCATTGATTAAAATAGCGAAAATGGATAAGCGCAAACATTAAGCTGGCCCAAAACCAGCCCAATAAATTTTGAAGGACGGCCCTGAACAACCATTCCTCAACCAAGGCAACACCTACTGCGATCAAGGCGATTTGCCATACATTGACGTCTCGGAATAAACGCTCATTAACACCGCCATCATCAAAGTATGATTTGGGCACAAATCTCATTAACACGAAATCAATGAGCAGCACAATGGCAGCAAATCCTAGGCCTGCTGCAACCGCAAACAAAAGCCGCTCAGTATGAAACAGATCAGTCAAGAAAACCTTCCGCCGCAGAAAAAAGTGATAGAGGATGAGTCCGGCCACCAGCAGAATGCCCTGGGTTAGGACAAGATTAAGATATAATGTGCGGTTGTCCATTTGTTCCAACATATCGCGCTTGTTCATGTTAATCTGCTCCTTCGACTGGCCACAGCCGCCTGACTTTTTCTTGCCAGGTTAACGCATGAGCCCGGGACGTGCGACATGGATTTTCCACGTCCGTCCAAATCACGTCAGAGGCGAGGCCGCAATGATCACAACAGCTCTCAGGCTTAATACTTTGTTCTCTAAAGGATTGCTGATGGGGGTGGGCAAAATAGTCCAGGATAAACCGGCGCCTGCAATTGGGACGCTTCAGATTTAGCCAGTGATACATATGCTGAATCTTTTTCAGCTTATGTCGCCTTAAGACCTCCAATGTCTTTCTTATCTGCTCCCTGAGCTCAGGTGTTACTTGTCCTGTAACAGCGACAGGCTGCTGTTCTTTAAACCGCTGGAAACGGCACACCTCCAGCTGTTCCAGATAAAACAGGGCCGTCTCCAGCGCTTGGGCTGAACAACCCACTTGTTCACACAGTTTAACAAAAGGCACAAGAAGGTCTTTTCCAAAATAATAGTCAAAAAGTGTGAACAGGCGCTGCAAATGGGATTCCTGCAGATATTCCTGCTCAACAAAATGATAGGGAATCTGTTTATCTCCTTCTTGGACAAGCACGTAAGAGAGCCCTCTCTCTCCATCACGGCTGGCACGGCCCATTTCCTGCACATAGCTTTCCAAGTTAGGTGGAAAATGATAATGAATGACAAAGCGGATGTCAGGCTTATTAATCCCCATCCCAAAGGCACTGGTGGCGCAAATCAGCCGCAAGTCACCCTGGAGGAATTGATGTTGGATCTTCTGCCGCTCATCACTGCTCATTCCCCCGTGATAATAGGCCACATCATGAATCCCTCTGGAGATCAACGTCTGGCAGACCTCTTCCGCTTTTTGGCGGGAAGAAAAATAAATCATCCCGGGATCATGCCGTTTTTGCAAAAAGTTCTCGATTTTGGCCAGTTTCTCCGCTTCTCCATTCACCTTTTCTACATAGATGGCAATATTGGGCCGGTCAACACTGTAAATAAAAGTCTGAGGGTCGACCAGTCTTAAACAGCGACAGATATCCTCCACCACTTCCCTGGTCGCTGTGGCGGTGAGTGCCAAACAGGGTGGCCGTCCAAGCACCTCCCTTACATCGGCCAGCTTCAAATAATCAGTACGAAAATCATGCCCCCACTGGGATATGCAGTGAGCCTCATCCACCACAAACAGGGCTATATGCAGCTGTTTTAAATGGTGTAGAAGTTGGTGGTTTTGAATCCCTTCCGGGGATACATACAGCAAACGATAGCGGTGAAGATCCCTTAGGATCAGCTGACGTTCAGACAAGGATAGCCCGCTGTGCAGCGCCATCACATCTTTGCGCCCTTGCAGCCGGGCTTCACGCAGTTGATCTTCCATCAATGAAATTAACGGTGTGATCACCACCGTTAAGCCGGACAACACAAAGGAAGGAAGCTGGTAACATAATGATTTTCCTCCTCCGGTCGATTTAACAACCAGTGTATCGTTCCCGCTCAGAACTGAGCAGATAATCTCACGCTGGCCATGACGAAATGACCGGTATCCGAAATGAACCTGCAAAAGCTGTTCAAGATTAACCTTTTCCTCCCCGTAGTTCATCGTTTCCCTGTGGCTCCCCTGTTTCATGCTCCTCTCCCTTTACCAAAGCAAGGCGAATCTGAAAGTAGGAGATATCGTCAGGCAAATGTTCTTTAATAGGGCGTATCCTTTTGGTTTGCAGCCGTTTACTGACCTGCCTGACCGCCTTCATCACATCATCAGAAATAAATTGCCTGTAGTCAAAATCAGGATTGTGAATGGCAATATCGATCACATGATCCTCAATTGTGCTTTGTTTTAACCCTCTCAAGTTTGCTATCTCCTCCAGTGTATGCCCACGCCGAAGCAGCCGATAGGTTTCAAGAGCCGACTGCATCAGGCCGGCCTCTTCCCGCCGGTTCTCCTCAGTCAGCCGGGTAAAAAGAGTGGCTCTCTTTTGACTGAGCATATACAATGTGGCCGCCGCCTGCAAGGTATAAATCCGCACGAACACCTCCGGAATCCCGTAGCGGTGTTCCAGCTGTTTATATGTATACCCCGCCACCTTGTACCCGCTCAAGCGGTCCAAAAGCAAATGGGCCAGCAGATCATCATCGAACTCAGACAAATGTTGGGTGAGCGAATGCACCCACTCCCTGGCAAAATGGTGTTTATCTTTGATGCCTTTCCAGAATGATTTAACCCAAATTTGAATGTGCATATCACTGATTGCTGGCTGGTAACGGGCAGCACCAGCCAAATAATAGGAAATCACCTGACCCAACAGTTGAAACCTGCCCCAAAAGCGGCGGATGTCCTGCATTGTTCGCCCGGTTTGTTTCCATTTGAAGGCGCGCTCAAAAAAACGGAGATTGGTCAATTGCTGCTTTAACCCTGACCGCGCAGCCTTAGTCACAAGAAAACGGTCTTTTTCTTGCCTGGATAGGTAACCTGCTAAACTTAAACAGGACACAGTCCGGTCATAATCGTGGCGGCTTAAGTCCTGAAGCAGCCCATAGAAAGCACTAAATCCGAATAATTCAGCATCTTGGATGGCTTGTGTGCTTTTGCGGCCCGTTAAAATATGATAACAACTGGACACCGTCCGTTCTCCGTTTAGCTGCTGGAGCATATACAAGAGCAGCACATCCAATCCTTTCACCCACTCACACCCTCTCCATCCCAAAGCCTGCTCTAATATTTTACCATGTTCTGGACAAAGCGGTCAGAAGTAAAACTTTTCATTCCAATTTCTCCTTGTTATAATGAACTTATCCTACATAACAAACGATAAAGACAGAAAGGGGCTCAACAAATGGCAGAGAATCGAATAGTGGATGCCTTTATTGAAATTCCGACTGGAAGCCAAAACAAATATGAGTACGATAAGGAGCGAGGGGTTTTCCGCCTAGACCGTGTGTTGTACTCTCCCATGCATTATCCCACCGAGTATGGCTATTTGGAAAACACCTTGGCCCGCGACGGCGATCCCCTGGATATCTTGGTCCTGACCACTTTCCCAACCTTTCCCGGCTGCGTCATCCGCTCCCGTGTCATCGGGGTGCTGATCATGTCTGATGACAAAGGTGAAGACGAAAAACTCCTTGCTGTACCTGCCGATGATCCGCGCTGGGATGAGGTGAAGTCGCTGGACGATGTACCCAGCCACATTTTAAAAGAAATTGAGCATTTCTTTAAAGTATACAAAGACCTGGAAAACAAAAAAACCAACATCGTGGGCTGGGAAGGGGTCGAAAAAGCAAACGAACTGATCGATGACGCCCTGGCCCGCTACAACAATCAATAAGCTCTCGTTTTGCTTGATTTCACACTCTGTTCCGGCTCATTAGCAGCCGGAACTTTCATTTTGGCCAGGACGGCTGCCACTGAACACCCTTGTAAGAAGTTGTCAGAAAAAAATCAAAAAAAGTAATTGACTTTTCTTGCGGTACCGTGATAAATTTAGTATTAAAATTTACATCGTTAAAAAATATCACACAAGACAATGAAGGAGATTGATATAGACACAGGGTATCTGCAGAGAGCCGATGGTTGCTGCGAATCGGTGGTACCTGTCTATATCTGAGCACTCCGGAGTCGATAGGCCGAACCCGCTGGTAACCTAACCCGCTGGTAGTAGGTCTATCCGGCACAGCACCGTTATCTGCGTCTGGTATCTTACCAGCCGAGGCATGTATCGTGAGGTGCATGCGAATGAGGGTGGTACCGCGAAGGTGTGCACAAGCCTTTCGTCCCTTAACCAAAGGGGTGAAAGGTTTTTTATTTAAACGCTTTCAATCTGCATGACCAAGCTGCATGACCAAGGTGAGAGATAGGAAAGGAGAGAAACTCAAATGTTACCCGATTACCAACTGTTACGCATCCCTGGCCCCACGCCCATTCCGCCCAGTGTACAACGGGCCATGAGCCAGCCTATGGTGGGGCATCGCAGTGCATCATTTCAAGAACTGCTGTCCAGAGTAGCTCCCCGCTTGAAACCTTTGTTCGGGACAAAGCAGGACGTCCTGATTTTGACCGGCAGTGGCACCCTGGCCCTGGAAGCCGCTGTGGTCAATGCTCTGGATGAAGGTGAAGCAGCCCTTGTGCTGGTTACCGGGGCCTTTGGTGACCGTTTCCGCAAAATGTGCCAAACTTATGGCCTAGACACCTATGTGATTGAAAGTGAATGGGGGCGTGCCTTTGATGTGGAAGAGGTGGAAAACTTCCTTCGCCAGCACCCCCACATCAAAGCTGTCTTTGCAACTTACTGTGAAACATCTACAGCAGTGCTTAATCCCATCTGGGAACTGGCCAAAGTGATTCAGCAAAACTCGGACGCCCTGTTTATCGTCGATGCCGTCTCTTGTTTAGGCGCCGTTGAGACGAAAATGGATGAATGGGGAATTGACATTCTGGTTACAGGTTCCCAAAAAGCCTTAATGTTGCCTGCCGGATTGGCTTTCGCAGCGATTAGTGAAAAAGGTTGGCATAAGGTGCAACATAACCGGCGTCCCCGCTTTTACCTTGATCTCAGCCGTTATCAACAGAGTTTAAGTGATCATGCCACACCTTTTACACCTGCTGTATCCCTTGTCATGGGTTTGGAACAGGCACTCAACTTAATCGAAGAAGAGGGATTGGAGCAGGTCATCAAGCGTCACCAAGTGCTGAAAGAAATGACCAGGCAAGCTTTTAAAGCCTTGTCCTTACCCCTTTTAACTTCGGATAAGGACGCATCACCCACTGTGACCGCCGTCCGGCCCAGCCAGTTTAGAGCTGATGACCTCCGGTCCTTGCTGAGAAAAAAGTTTGGGCTGACATTGGCAGGCGGCCAGCAAAAATTAAAAGGGGAAATTTTCCGGGTTGGACATATGGGCTACTGCTCCCCGTTAGATGTTTTGCAAACCATTGCCGCCATTGAAGTGGGGCTTAAGCAGTTAGGAATGGAAATCAAGCTAGGCCAAGGAACACAAGCAGCAGAGGAGGTTCTGATTCATGACCTATAAAGTGCTTGTCAGCGATCCGGTAAGCGAAGAAGGATTAAAGATCTTGCGAGAGGCTGCACATGTAGAAGTAGTGCAACAGACAGGCCTGAGTGAAGAAGAGCTGGCCAACGTCATCGGCCAATATGATGCTTTGATTGTGCGCAGCCAAACGCAGGTGACCGCAAAGGTCATCGAACGGGCAGACCGACTGAAAGTGATCGGCCGGGCAGGCGTAGGTGTGGACAATATTGATCTTCCTTCAGCCACAGCTAAAGGGATCATGGTCGTCAATGCCCCCGATGGCAATACGATTTCGACTGCCGAACATACCTTTTCCATGCTAATGGCCCTGGCCCGCCGTATTCCACAAGCTTACCTTAAACTCAAGCAGCACATCTGGGACCGGAAAGCTTTCGTGGGGGTTGAACTGAACGGGAAAACCCTGGGAATTATCGGACTGGGGCGCATTGGAACCGAAGTGGCCAAACGGGCTAAAGCTTTTAACATGACAGTGATTGCATATGATCCCTATTTGACTCCTGAAAAGGCGGAGAAACTGGGGGTCCATTACGGCCAGCTGAATGATGTGCTTAAACAGGCTGATTTCATAACTGTCCATACCCCTCTGCTTAAGGAAACCCGGCACATGATCAGCCATGACCAGTTTAAACTGATGAAAGACGGTGTGTACATTTTAAACTGCGCCAGAGGCGGTATTATCGATGAAGATGCGCTATATGAAGCGATCATTACTGGCAAAGTGGCTGGCGCAGCACTGGATGTGTTTGAGGAAGAGCCGGCTACCCACCACCGCCTGCTTGAACTGGATCAGGTCATTGCCACTCCCCATCTGGGGGCCAGCACCAAAGAAGCCCAGAAAAACGTTGCCATCGATGTCTGCCACGAAGTGTTAAAAGCCCTTGAGGACCAGCCCGTGAAAAACGCCGTAAACTTGCCATCCATCCCGGCACACATTTTCAAGAAAGTGGAGCCTTATTTCCTGCTCAGCGAGCGCCTAGGTTCATTTGTGGCTCAGGCAGCTGTCGGTGCGGTCAAGGAAATCCATATTTCCTATGCCGGTGAGTTGACTGACCTGGATGTGGGACCCTTAACACGCAATGTCATCAAAGGGGTGCTCTCCTATCACCTTGGTTTGCAGGTGAATCAGGTTAATGCCCCCTATTTGGCCAAACAACGGGAAGTGCAAATCAACGAACAAAAAACCTCCTCAAGCGGTGGCTTTACTAACCTTATAGAGGTAAGGCTAGTGACCACCCAGGAAACGAAGCGTGTGGCAGGAACCTTGTTAAATGGCTATGGGGCCCGCATCGTTAAAGTGGATCAATATTCCATTGATGTGGAGCCCACGGGCCACCTCATTTATGTGCGCCACTATGACCGTCCTGGTGTCATTGGCCGGGTAGGCACCCTGCTTGGCAGCCATGATGTTAACATTGCCACGATGCAAGTGGGACGCTCCGATGTAGGTGGCGATGCCATCATGATGCTCACGGTCGACAAACCGGTCTCCAAAGAAGTGCTTGATCAGCTCAGCGACTTGCCTGAGATCAAGTCCGTCATTGAAATTGACCTTTAAAGCCTTTTATATAACATCATTTAAATTTAAAAACCCTCTGCCATTGCTTTAATCTTATACAAAAATTGGCAGAGGGCAGTTTATTGTATGTTTCATCGGACTTACTGCCTTCGTTTGACCACACAACGGCGTTTTAAGAAACCTCTCCTAATCGATTCCTTCCTGCTTAAGCAGCTGCACAAAATGATACAAAATCCGGGCTGTCATTCCCCAAATCACATGACCGTCATATCGATAAAAATACTCCGGAATATAACTTTGGCGCCATTTGTAATTCTTTCCATTCACAATGAGTTCATACGGAAAGTCCTTCGGCGGCTCTATTTTGAGTGTCACATCGTACCGTTTAGGTGATGTTTGTAAAAAATAAGCCATAGGGACAGAAAAAACTTCTTCCACTTCATTGGGATCAGGGCGAAGAACTGCCCGTTCATCAATTATACCGACAAAAGGGTAAATATGGTTGTGATAATGGGTCACCAGCACATCTAACGGGGCCAAAATGGCCACATCTTGCTTGCTGATACCCAGTTCTTCGCACGTTTCACGCAGCGCTGCTTGACTTGGAGCAGCATCCCCTTTTTCCACCCGTCCTCCGGGAAAACAAATGTCTCCCGGTTGCCGTTTCAAGTGTGCTGCCCGCTTTTCAAAAAGAATGTGAAGCCCCCCTTCTTGGTGAAGGAGAGGGACCAACACGGCAGCCTTGACTGCCTGCTCATGGCCCAGGATCTGTACCTGGCGCCCGCTTAATTGTTTAATCTTGTCCAACACCTCTTCCTTCAATACACGACAACTCCTTTAACGGAAAAAACGACCTGCTATAGAGAGTAAAACAGAGAGGATAATACTAATAAGCAGCATCGTGACAATGGGAAAGTAAAAACGCACGTTTTCTTTCTCAACCACGATGTCTCCCGGCAAGCGTCCTAACGGCAACAGGCGTCCAAACAGCTGCCAAAATAAACCGATCCCGATTAAAATAACACCGCCGATGATCAGCCACTTGGCAATATCGTTCATGATACACCAACCCCTTTCGTCAACGTGATTATTTTTACATAGCTTAAAATATGTCAGGTTAGGAGGACATTATGCAAGCGAGCATTTTTGGCAAGCAGTGCTTCTTCTTATGCATCCTTTGTTTAGTATGGCTTTTTTTACCTGCTGTAGACCATCACGCCGAAGAAAATCCTCTCATAGAGGAATATGAGGGGGTATATCTGGAAGTCATCAAAAAACGAAATATCATGAACGTTTATCTAAATAATCATATCATTTTCAGTTTCAAAGTGGCAACAGGTAAGGCAAGGGAAACCACGCCTACTGGTGTTTACCAAATTGTAACCAAAGTCAAAAATCCATGGTATCTGCCTAAAAATATTGACGGCGGCTCTCCAAAGAATCCCTTGGGGACAAGATGGATGGGGCTTAATGTAGGGCAAACCAACGGGTACAAATACGGCATTCATGGGACCAATGATCCCTCCTCCATTGGCCGACATATCAGCTCCGGGTGCATCCGTATGTACAATGAAGATGTGGAATGGCTGTATGAACATATCCCCTTGTATACGTTCGTCATAATAAAAGAAGATGAAGAAGACCACCCTTCTTCATCTTAAAAGTGTAACCGTTTAATAAGGCATCCAGCGTAACTTGCGGGCTTCCTGAAAACGTGCAGCCACATCTGACCAATTGACAACATTCCACCACTGGTCTACGTATTCTCCACGGTTGTCTTTATACTGAAGATAGTAAGCATGCTCCCAGACATCTAACACAAGGAGAGGAATAACATCCCACTGGGCAAAATGCTGATGTTTTTCTGCAGCTAAAATTTCCAGACGGTGAGACCGTGGTGACCAGACTAGAAGGGCCCAGCCAACCCCCTCCACTTCCTTGGCCGCTTCGCTGAAATGTTTTTTAAACTGCCGGAAGCTGCCAAAGTCCTGTTTAATTTGTTTAGCCAATTCTCCACTTGGTTCCCCTCCGCCGTTGGGAGACATATTATTCCAAAAAATGGTATGCAAATAATGGCCTGATCCGTTAAATGCTGCTTCCCGCTCCCAATGACGAATCAGCTCAAAATTGCCGGTTCTGCGGGCTTCTGCCATTTTCTTCTCAGCACGGTTTAAGCCGTCAACATAGCTTTGATGGTGTTTCCGGTGGTGCAAGCGCATGATTTCTTGGGATATATACGGTTCTAGTGCATTGTAAGCGTAAGGCAAGGGTGGCAAACGATGACCGCCAATTGGAACAGGCTGACTGCCAGACACTAAAGCTGTCTGCTCATTGCGTTCCGAATCAGTTTCCTGTTCATTGTTAATAAGGGGAGCAGCCATAGTCTGTCCCTGAACTTCAGGTTGTTCTGCTGCAAAAATGGCTTGTTCACCCCAGGTTTCTTCAAAGGACTCATATACCTTCAGGGCCCGTTGATACAACCCGAACACGCCATCCTGGTTTAGGTTTTTATCCGGCGAAAGCTGGGTCTCTTGTATCTCTTTGATCAGCTCCTTTATGGATTCCGCGAAATGTTGCTCCTCACTGCGGCGGAAGTGATCATTTTCGTTGTCAGCGTCACCAGTTTGCAGGACCTGTTGAACATGCTCCGTCCACTCCAGGAGCTCCCTTAAATATTCATCATAGACATCATGCTCCATGTAAACCATATACACCCTCCTCAGCGAGATGATCACCTACATGATATGTGTCCCGCTCTTAGGAAGTGTTTGACTACTCTCCTTCTTTATTTTTAAGGCAGCTGGAGGATGATCTCTATGTTTCCTTACTCCCATTTAAAGACCCAGGCACTCACAGCAAAACTGGTCATAAACCAAACTGTCAATATCAGCGTTGACCACCACAAATCTCCGATTCCGTAACCCAAGTTCATGACCTGTCTTAAACAGTCTGACAAGTGGGATATGGGAATGGCGTAGACCAACGGTTGCAAAAATTCGGGTATATTGGTGATGGGAAAGAAAATGCCGCCTAAAAAGAACATAGGAAAAGACAAAAATCCCGCAATGGGCGCAGCATGTTCAGGGGTTTTGGACAACCCTGCGATGATAAACCCAATAGACATAAACACCAAAGTCCCCAACATAATATAAAACAGAAGCACCAACCAACTGCCGTTCATTTTGGCCCCCAACACATAAATGCCCACTAAGAGCACCAACAAGGCCTGTGTACCGTTCAAAGTCATGCGAGCCGTAATTTGGGCAGCAATAAATGTGGCAGAGGAGACCCCTGCAATTTTAAAGCGGCGTAAAATATGCCGTTCCCGCCATGAGGCAATCTGGGCGGCTACACCGTTCATATTGCTCGATAAAATCATCAAGGCCACAATCCCAGGGACCAAAAAATCAAGATAGGTCAGCTCAGCGGCGCGAACCCCCTGTTTCTCATAGGTGACAATTTCTTCAAAATGAACCAATTCCTTATTTTGCTGGTCTAGGACCTGATCGATCAGGGCAAAACCAAGTTCTGCCAGGCTTTGGTCCACTTCATCATAATAGATTTGCAGCGGTTCCGGGTTGCCCCCGTGCTCAACAGCCCGCCCATATCCAGGAGGCACAACAATGATAAAGGACAGATCCCCTTTTTCCAGCGCCATATTGGCTTCTTCAACATCAGCCCACTCTTCCAAACGGAGTGCATCCAATGCCCTAAAATGCTCCTCTAGCAACAGTGAATAGGCGCTCTCATCCTGGTCGACCCAGGCCGCTTTGATCGTTGTTGAGCCTCCCCCACCCAAAAAAAGCCCCAAAGTGACCATCAAAAACAAAGGAAAAAACGTAGTCCAAAAAATAACCGTTTTGTTGCGAGCAAATAGCTTTAACTGGGCAAGTGTTAGTTGCCAATAACCTCTCATTTCTCTCGTAAGCTCCTCCCAGTTAAATGTAAAAAAACATCCTCCAAGGTTGCCTGGCGTGTCTCGAGATTGAGCAGGGTCTGACCCTGTGCATCAGCCCAACGGATTAAATCGGTTAACGTGTCTTGCAGCTTAGTCGTGTATAAAATCACCTGATCATTAACCGTTGAAACCTTGGTCACACCCCTCAAACCGGAAAAATCTTCTTCATTTTGAGGATTTGTAAATTGTACAGCATGCTCCATTGCCAAGGAAGAGATCAATTTGTCAGGAGTGCCCAAAGCCTTCACTTTTCCTCTGTCCATGATGGCTAAGCGGTCACACAAGATATGGGCTTCCTCCATATAATGGGTGGTCAGAATGATGGTCTTCCCCGCCGATTTAAGGCTTAAAATAATATCCCATAAAGATCGGCGGTTTTGGGGATCCAGCCCGGTGGTAGGCTCATCCAAAAACACAACCCGGGGATCGTGAATTAAAGCGATGCCGATAGCCAAGCGTTGTTTCTGCCCCCCGGATAACGTTTTAACTAAACTGTGGCGCTTGTCCTCAAGATTCAACTGTTTCAAGATCTTCTCCACAGGCAGCCGTTGTGAATAAAAACTGGCATAGAGTGTCAAGATCTCCTCTACCTTCAGCAAATCAAAGAGGGAGGTGGATTGTAATTGAACACCGATCAAAGGACGGATCCGCGCCGGTTCTTTCTGAACAGAAATCCCGTTGATCAGCACCTCTCCAGCGTCTGGCTCCCGCAACCCTTCCATTATTTCCAGAGTTGTCGTCTTACCTGCACCATTAGGACCCAATAAGCCAAAAATTTCCCCCTCTTTGACATCAAAACTGACATTGTCCACAGCTTGAAGATCACCGTACGCTTTTGACAAGTGAGAAACCTGAATCATACTTTCCATTATATACCATCCTATACCATCATAATAAAGGCTCTTGTCTTGCACAAGGGCCTCTGTTGTTCATTATATCCCCTTTTGCAAAAGTGTTCCACCTAACTGTACCTCTTTTTCAACCACGCTAATTTAAATTTTACCCCAAAACCATTAACGGGTTTAACAGTTAATGTGCAAGCTGCGCAAGCGGTTGATGGCAGCCGCTAACTCAAATGGGCGCGGCAACGCCAGATCGCCAGGATGCTGTCCATAAAAGGGGGAAATCACGTCCAGTCCTTTTTCCCCCACCTGCTTGTACAACTCATTAATAATTTCCGGCAACGTCCTCTTTCCGTCCACCCATTTTTTAGCCAGCATATGGATCATATTGGCTATTGCCCTTGTTTGGCTGGGATCCACCAGTTGTTCCACAAAAGTTAAATCAATCGTCTCTTTTCCAAACTGTATATGATGCAAGCCTTTGGCATCCACTTTCTCTTTCTTTCCCTTGCGAGGATTAAAACTGTCGGGACGGGGTGCCCGCTCTGTGATCCGGCCGAAAGAGGACCCTCCTTCTTGCTGCCGGTTGTTACGCAAAGTTTCGGCGATTGTTTTAGCCTGCTGGGTCACATCATAAGGCTGGTATTCATCCATCATAATCACATGATCGGCTTGATCAAAATAATCCCCTGACCCTCCAACAACCAAAATTGTAGATACCCCCAGCTCTTCATAGAGTTGTCTCACCTTGTCCACAAAGGGGGTAATCGGTTCCTTCCCTTTATGCACAAGGCGCTGCATCCGCGCATCCCTGATCATAAAATTAGTGGCACTGGTATCTTCATCGATCAACAATACCTTGGCCCCCATCTCCAACAACTCCATAATATTGGCCGCCTGGGACGTGCTTCCGCTGGCATCGTCGGTGGAGAAGCGGGTTGTATCTTTACCAAACGGCAAATTGGATATAAAAGGAGAAATATTGACTTTCTCCACCCGCCGGCCGTCTTCTGCCCTCACTTTGCAGGCGCTGGCATCAGTAATGACAAACTCCCGGCCATCCCCTTCGATATGATTGTAAACACCCCTTTCCAACGCTTTGAGAAGCGTGCTTTTTCCATGGTACCCCCCACCGACAATCAAAGTGATGCCACGGGGTATGGCCATACCCCGCACTGTCCGCCCGTGGGGAAGGGAGATTTCTACTTCCATTGATGGCGGAGATTTAAACGGTACGGCTTGCTCCTTGGACATGGGTCGGTTGCTAACCCCGCTCTCCCGGGGCAATATGGCGCCGTTCGCCACAAAAGCCACCAATCCATGTTCTTTGAGATAAGCCCGGATAGCTTCCTGTTGGTCACTGAGTTGAACATGCTTAACCAGGCGCATTTCATCAAAGGAGAAAAAAGCCCGCTCCACAATGGACGGGAGATAAACAAAAAAGATGCGCTCCGCCTCCTTGGCCAGGATGCGCCTTCCTTGTGCTGGCAGCCCAACTGACAGACGCAATTCCACCTTATCTTCAAAGATGCGGACAGCCGTTCGTTTTAAAATTTCTTGACCAGGTTCATCAACAGCTATCATTCCGCTTTTTCCTGTTCCTCTGCGCAGTGGATTCACCTGACGGATGGCACGCGCAGTTTCGCGGGCTAGGAAATCTTCCACTGCCGTCTGGCGGGAAGATGTATTAAACCATTCCGCCTTGAGAGGCAGGTCTGATTGGGACATTTCTATCCGAATCCGGGAAGGGCTGGCAAAAGGGTCACCCTGAACATGATCAATATGTAAACGAAAGCGGTCAAAACGGTAACTCCCTTGAAGATCTTTGTATGCTTTATATCCTTTTCCATCTATTCGTCTTAACTGGTTATGAAGCCGTTGCATACTTGCTTCATCCTCCTCCTCGTATGTGTCAATCAATATTCTCCTCATAGTATGTGTCAATCATTGGGCGCGTTGGGTTGGGCAAGACTTGCTCAGATTTGCCGCAGCAAGGGATGGTATTTTTCATGTATGGTAAAGTGAGCATCATCCAGGATTTTGACCAAATATTCCAGCGGAGTACTGGCCACTTCCCTGTACATTTTCCGCGTGTATAAATGGCGGGCATTAGGAATCGCCCTTTTCAACTGCTGTCTGAGCTTGATGCCGGCCGAATCGGCATCAACCAAGATATAAACTTCCTCCCCTTCCAACACGTCGATCCATTCTTCCAGCCACTCCTTATCCAGGGTACCGTGCGTGCAGATGACCTGAATCGATTCATCAATAATATCCAGCAGTCTTTCCTTATCTGTTTTGCCCTCAACAATAATAATTTTATCTCCCATTTCCCTCACCCACTATCCTGTTTCCATCTATCTTAGTTAATTCTAACACTCTCTGTAAAGTGCAAAAAGGACTCTGCATGAGTCCCCTGTGGAATGTGTTACTGTTTAGCCCGTTTCAGCACCATACAATCATGCCGATGAACAAAAACTCCACATTTGTCCCGGTACACCTGTCCATGCCTTAGGGCAGTCTGATGCATACCGTATTATAGAGCGCGCTCAAACATCACAAGGAGGTTATCGTATGTCTGCTCCAATTAGTCCCTTTGCTTCTCCATTTACCTTGATCGTTGTCCTGTTCATTCTGCTGATCATTGTAGGCTGTTTCTGTTTCGTACCCGTTACCAAACCCTACTGCTAATCCCGTGTGAGATTCCATTAAGGTAACGCTATCCTCCATTAGACTCGCGTTCCTCCATGGTAAGGCCCCTGCTGACACAGGGGCTTTTTTTATCCTTTAATTACTTTTAATGACTTTAACTCGGCAAGCAATCCGAGCTGGGTTGTTTGACCAGCTTTGGTCGCCAGAGCAAAAATAGCATACTGTCCACTCTCAAGTGGTTGGCCCCCAATTGTCCCGTCCCAATGGTACTCACTAAACTCTTTGGGTACTTCCGTGTAAGTGCCAATTGTCCCGATGTAATCTCCTACCGCAGAACCCGTCCATTCGTAGACAAGGAAGGTCAGTTCCTCTGCTCCGCCGGGAAGATAGACGATTAAGCTGTATCCCTATTCCCTGTCCCCATCGAAATAGAAGTGGGTAATCCGCGGATAATCAGGCTCCTGAACAAAGAGGATGGTTGGCACCACCAGCTCCTGTCCGCTGCCTTTAAGGGTAATGGTTCCCTCATAGTAACCTGCCTGCAGTTTAGCCGGGTCCGCCTCCACTATGACCTGGAGGGTTTGGGACCCATTGGGCCTCACATTTAAATTACGGGAAGCACGGACCTTTAAGCCTTCAGGATTCCCGTCAAAAGCAGCTTCCACTTCATACCGTGTTCTCTTATCCGTCAAATTTAAGATCTGTACTTGGGTCCGCTTCACTTCCGTTTCATTTTCCTTATACACCACGCCAAACGAGTGGCTGCCAGGCAGAAGCAACACCTCAGTTTGAATGGCATCCCACACCCGGATGCTGCCTGCTCCTTGTGTATTGTGCGGATAGCGTGTACCATCAGGGGCAAACAGCTCCTCAGCAGTATTCATCAGAGCCGCCTTCACCTGCTCAACGGTCCAGTCCGGATGCTTTTCCAGCAGCAGGGCAGCAGCTCCCGCCACATGGGGGCTGGCCATGCTTGTTCCTTGCAGAGCGGCATAACCATGGGGGTCTTCGGGATTATGGGTCGGAATGGTACTCAAAATATTCACCCCTGGCGCCGATACATCAGGTTTAATCATCCACGTGTGCATGACCGGTCCCCGGGAGGAGAAATCAGCGACGGTTTCACCCACAGTTTTCACGAACTCAATGGAAAACTGAACGGTATGATTTCCCTTTTCTAATTCATTCAGCATCTTTTGACCGTCTTCCAGACTTAATTTAATGGTGGGTACAGCCATGCCGGGAATCTCAAAGGGAATTTCCCCCGGAACATGATTGTAAATAATGGCACCCACCGCACCGGCATGCTTTGCATTCTGGGCCTTATCCACAAACGGGATCTCTCCCCGTTGGATCAGCGCGATCTTTCCTTGGACATTCTTGCCTTCAAAATCCTGGGCAAGTCCCAAGCCCACATCGACAAATTCATACGTTTGTCCATCCAGAGCGAGCAAGGCTTCCTCATCGCTAAACCCCATCACTTTGGCAGAGGGGTAGGATACACCTGAAGAGGTAAACAGCTCTGCGGCATAAGTGTTATATGGCAGGCGCGTAGCCCCGACCGAAATGGCCTGACGGGAGGTACCCGGTGAGCCCACAGTCCAATTGTTGGGGCCGCTGTTCCCGTTGGAAGTCACCGCCACTACGCCCTCAGCCATGGCCCAGTCAAGGGCAATACTGGTCGCGTAGTCCGGATTGTTCAAGGTATTGCCCAAGGAAAGGTTCATAATATCCGCTCCGTCTTGTACAGCCTGTTCAATGCCAGCGAGCACATTCTCCGTGGTTCCTCTTCCACCAGGACCCAGTACACGGTAGGCTAATAACTTGGCGTCGGGTGCCACACCCTTAATCTGACCGTTAGCTGCTACTGTACCGGCCACATGGGTTCCGTGATTGGTAGCCCCTCCCCGTGGATCACCCGGTGGAGTTTCCTGGGGATCATCATCATTGTCCACAAAATCCCAGCCCTTGTACTCACCAAAAGCATGGGCCAGATCCGGATGGGTATAATCTACCCCTGTGTCAATGATGGCCACGGTTACGCCTTTACCGGTCACCCCCAGTTCTTCCCACACCCGGTTGGAGCCAATGTAAGGGGCACTATCTTTCATTTCCGGACTTACTTCCTCCGCCAGGGCAACCCCTGTTTCAACAACATCCACCGTGTATTCCACGTTGGGGTATACCGCTTTGACACCGCGGGCAGACAGGAGCGCAGGTATGTTTTTGGCCGGCAATTCAACCGAAAAACCGGAAAAGAGAAAATCATATTCCCTATTCACTTTTGCATCTGGCACTTTAGTTGTCAGTTCTTTTATGACTTGGCCACGCACTTTTGCCAGCCGCTCTTTGCTTTGCTTTTTCCCTTTATGTTTAGCTTCTACGATCGATTCTTCTTCAAGTTCCACAATTACAGTGGTAGGGGCTGAAGAAGAAAGGTCAATATCACCATATAATGAGGCCAGTGTAGCTGGCGAGGCTTGTCCGCTCTGACTGGCTGCAGCCCCTAAACCAAAAGTACTTAACATCACACTAAAAATTAAGAAATAGACTACTGAACGTCCAAGCTTACTCATTGTCACTGCTCCTTTCCGTATTCACGTCTTTAAGACAAAGTTTAAATTTAAACAATGTAAAAACACCCCTAAGACCAAAAAAACCAATGTGAATGGCTCCCCACTATCTGGACAGACATAAAAATAGGCAGCCCGACACAAAGGCTGCCCGTTGCTTTTTTTCTATTCACCAGGTTCCGTTTAACCAAAATGAATACCGGTTTTATTTGACCGTCTTTTTACCGAAAAGGATGATGGAGAAGGATATATCCCCATTCCCTGATACTTAACGAGCGGAAGCAGGTTGCGCCGTTTGATCTCCTCCAGCAGCATAGCTAGGAAGTCCTCGGAGCACTTTATCTCTTTTGCTTTTTGGTAAGCCTCAATCAATCCTCGGTCACTTAAACGTTGCATGGTACGTTCACCTCGGACAAGTTCATTGGCATTGATTATAACACAGGGGGAATGATAGAACAAGTGTTCCTGTTATCCACAATCAAGTGTGATTAACTTGTGCATAACTTGTGATTCAATCACACAAACACCTTTATAGAAAAAGGAAAAAGCTGTGAACAAAATCATCCACAACTTAAGTGTTCACAAGAAGATAGCCGTTTTTAAACTAAAAATAGATCTTTAGACCTAAAACTATCGCCAGCCAATCATTGAGTGGCTAATATTGGATGGCTAATATAGATGGCCGCCGCTTTATTTCCCTTTTCCATTTACCGGTTTCCGTCTGGCTAAAATGAAAATGGGTTCCAGTTCTCCGTCTTTATACTGAAAGGGCAGCATGGTAATGGGCATATCCCCTTGTCTGTAAAAAGACAACGTCAACTGCTGCAAAATGTCATATCCGTCATCATTGCAGATATCCGCCATAACCAACACATCCTGGTGGGGAATGGCCAGGCAGAAGTCTCCTTTTGCCTGCTGTCTGTATGTTTGCAGCAGTGATTGGTTTAAAATACGGCTGGCACCGTAGCCGTCACCAGGGCTGATAAAATAAAACCGGTTTCCGGCCACTTCATCCAGCTTGGCTTCTTGTTGTAATCCCCGCAGATTAAACAAAGCTTTTTCTCTCAATTCCTGGTGAGACCAATTCGCCCGTACTAACAGTTCCTGGTCAATCAATGTATAACTCTGGCCTAAATCCAAGGCATAGTATATACGTGACTCAGCCGTATGCTCATCATAAACCAGCGCTTTTCCATCGGATGTCTCCAGTGGAAAGGAGGTGCTGCGCATCACAGGATAAACATGCCTGTCTCTTCCTGACAATGACAAAGTTTCCCGTTGTTTGGCTGCTTCTACCACAATTTCAATTTGACGGACAATATCATCCATCACTTTCTGTGGATCCAATCGCTCCTGCTTAATTCGGCTGATCAACCGGGGAACAGACACAACAAACGGAGCATGCCCCTCATCAAAGTGAATCTCAAGCTTCTCTTTTTCCCTGTCCCAGCGGGTTTTCCAGCCCCGCTCACGCCCTCTTTGTTCCAGAGCTTGGCGTATCTCTTTCGAATTCATCCTTAGCCTCCTTATATTTGCTCCGTTCCTTCCGCATCAGGGGCAATATATTCGGCAACCGTCCGCGTGCCTAATCCCCCGCGGGCATTCCAATAGGCTTCCACTCTCATCATCAACGGATCACAGACCTTAACCAGATCATGTAAAATGCGTTGTGTGGCATGCTCTTGATAAATCCCCACATTGCGGAAAGAAGTCAGATAATATTTGAGTGATTTCAGCTCAATTAAGGTTTCCCTGGGAATGTACGTAATCTCAAGCTCGGCAAAATCCGGTAAGCCTGACCAAGGGCAAACGGAAGTGAATTCACTCGTTGGAATGGTGACCTCTGTACGTTTACCCACATACTCATATGGAATAGTTTCCAAAATATCGTCCAAAATCACACTCTCATCCTGTATATCAAAACGAATGTTTTCGTATTTCTTGTGATTCACTTCTTTTTTGGCCATCAGGAATCATCCTTTCTTCTGGCAGAAGTTTTTCTTTTTTCCTTTACATCCTCAATATTATATAATAATAACCGACTGCAGAAAAGATTGCCCTTTTATATATCTGAGAAACACCTTTATCTACAAGCACAGGGTACAAACCGGAAGGAGGATATAATGTTAACAACCGTACAACAACAATTATTACGCCAAATTCCTGCCATTCATGACTTGCTGGCCTTGCCTGAGGTAGAGCGGCTAAACGAAGGGCAGGTGCTGGATCAACAGACACTGACACATCTTTGTCAAAAAAGTGTAGAACAGGTGCGAAAGCAAATATTAACAACGGAGCCACCAGCAGATTTTCCTGTCATGCAAGAGATCCTGTACACTCTGGCACAAAACATCAAAGCGTTGCTCCACTCTCCGTTAAAACCGGTCATCAACGGAACCGGAGTGGTGCTGCATACCAATTTAGGACGGGCAAAATTAAGCAAAGCAGCCCGGCTGGCTCTATCGGAAGTGGCCACCTACTATTCTAGCTTAGAGTTTAATTTAACGGAAGGAACCCGGGGATCCCGTCACAATATTGTAGAAAAACTAATCTGCCAACTCACTGGAGCAGAAGCGGCTCTGGTATGTAACAATAACGCAGCCGCTGTTTATCTGGTTTTAAAAGAATTGGCCACAGACAAAGAGGTGATTGTCTCCAGGGGGGAACTGGTGGAGATCGGCGGTTCCTTCCGGGTATTCGAGATCATGCGTGAAAGCGGAGCCCGTTTGGTAGAAGTGGGCACAACGAACAAAACTCACCTGTATGATTATGAACGGGCCATTGGTGAACGGACAGGCTTAATTATGAAAGTACATACAAGCAATTTTGTCATTAAAGGTTTCACTGCTTCTGTGCCTGGACACGAGCTGGTTCAATTGGCCCACCAGCACAACCTGCCAGTTTTTGAAGATTTGGGCAGCGGTGTACTTTTCGATCTCCGGCCATACGGCATCGGTAATGAACCAACAGTGCAAGATGTGCTCCGTGAAGGGGTCGACCTTGTCTCTTTCAGCGGGGACAAACTTTTGGGGGGGCCCCAGGCAGGGATTATCGCCGGTAAAGCCAAGTACATTAAACGCTTGAAAAAAAATCAGCTGATGCGCTCTCTGCGTGTAGACAAGTTTACCCTTGCAGCCCTGCATGCCACGCTTAAGGCTTATCTCAATCCAGAACGGGCTAAGGAAGAAATTCCCACCTTGCGCATGATCTTGCAACCTGAAGAGAAAATTAAAGCTAAAGCGGAACAATTTATTAATCAAGTGGACACCTCGATTTTTACGGCTGAACTGGTTCAGGTGGAGTCGGAGGTGGGAGGCGGCACTCTGCCGGATGTCACCCTGCCATCGTGGGGGGTTCGCTTAAGCTCTGCCAAAGATGCTTCTGTTGCAGCTTTCAGCAAGCGGCTGCGAACTGCTCCGTTTCCGGTAGTGGGTCGTATTATAGATGATCACCTGGTTCTAGACTTCCGCACCATTGACGAAGAAGAAATCCCTATTGCCCTGAAAACATTACACGGCCAAGCACCTGCTTAAAAAACCTTCTAACATTAATTGGGATAAAAATCATTAACGTCAGTCCGCTAAACATGTCAGGCTTCATTAAAATTTTCCCGGTGTCTGAGGAGAATAAGCAGGCAAATGAGGAATGATAGCAATAAGACCAAGAGATCATGGGTTAACTTATAATAAGTGATAGGAACGATCATGCTTCCCATTATGGCAAAAAGAAACATATATTTGGCAAAAACCAGGGCAGCTCCCCAAATCAACACCAGCACAACACCAATCAACGGTTCGGTAGCCAAAAACACTCCCAAGCTGGTGGCGATGCCTTTGCCACCTGAAAAGTTACTAAAAAGCCTGCCTAATCCTACTATATTTTACGGAACATGTTCCAAAATAGAAAGAAAAAAACTCCAAAATCGGATGATGATTATATAAAATGTTAATGAACCCAAAGTGATCCAGTCTAAAAGTAAAGGGGAATCTCTATGTTGACAGTTAAAGACGTTGTGGAACTATCTGGAAGCCAGTTGCTACAGGGAGACTTGGAAGCAATAGTGGAGTTTGTCCATTTCGATTCCAGACAATTGGAAGATCACGCTCTGTTTGTGGCTTTGACAGGAGGAGCACGGGACGGGCACCAATTTATTGCTGACGCTATCCAAAAAGGCGCAACTTCCGTCCTCATCTCCCAGGACGATCCCAAGCTTCGTCAGACACACCAAGGCGTTAATTTTATTTTTAACGAAGATACACGTTCTGCCTTTCAGGCACTGGCCGCAGGGTACCGCAGGCGCTTAAGCCTCCCAGTTGTTGCCGTGACTGGCAGTAACGGCAAAACAACAACCAAAGATATGATTGCCCATCTGTTATCCGCCAAGTTTAACGTATATAAAACTTATAAGAATTTTAACAATGATTTGGGAGTTCCCTTATCGCTGTTGCATATTAAAAAACACCATGAGATAGCGGTGCTGGAACTGGGGATGAACAGGGCTGGAGAGATCGATTTCTTGGCCCGCATGACCCGGCCGAACATCAGTGTGATTACCAATGTTGGGGACGCCCACATTGAATTTTTTGGCCTGCGTGAAAAAATTGCTGAAGCCAAAGGAGAATTGTTGCCTCATACGGATCCAGATGGGTTTGTGGTCCTTAACGGTGACGATCCGTTGGTTATGAGCCAAGCCCCCCGGTATTCGGGCAAGGTGTACACTTACAGCATCAAGAAAGAAGCAGATATCTATGCCACCAACATCACCTATTCAGAACATGGCAGTTTCTTTGATTTGCATGTGGATGGCCAGTCTGTTTCCTGTTTCATGCCCATGTTTGGCGAACACAATATCTCCAACCTGCTGCCTGCCGCCTTTATCGCCTACCGGTCAGGCATAAACCTGGAGACATTGCAACAAACGATGATGTCCATTTCTGTTTCGGACATGCGCTTTCAAACGATGGACGGGCCTAACGGCAGCATCCTGATCAACGATGCCTATAACGCCAGCCCGACATCCATGAAAGTGGTCATTGACACTTTTGAGCATATCTATCCAAATCGGAAAAAAGTCGTTGTGCTCGGTGACATCTTTGAACTGGGAGACCAGTCTGACAAGCTGCATACGGAAGTGGGCGAGTATATAAAAAACAAACCGCTCACTGTGATTACGGTTGGTGAAAAATCGTCGCTGATCTCCAAAGCAGCGGGCGGGACCCATGTGTCCACTCACGAAGAAGCCGTTGAGGCGCTCAAACCGTACCTGACGCCAGAACATGTGATCCTGCTTAAAGCATCACGGGGCATGAAGCTTGAAAAAATTATCGAGTTACTGCTCTCATAAAAGCAGAAGGCCGATCCCGTCCCTCTATTCATGCTGTACGACACAGGGACAGGAATCGGCTTTTAGTTACCTATTCCAAGCTTGGGGCAATAACCCGGATCTTCTTTTTTTCCCTGAAGCGTTCAAGCCCCAGTTGAATTAATGTTTCAACTAACTCCTGATAAGAGACTCCCGTTTTTTTGAACAGCAGCGGATACATGCTGTACTCCGTGAAGCCAGGCATGGTATTGATTTCGTTCAAATATAACTGATCTTCTTTTTCATCCCAAAAGAAGTCAACCCGGGCCAGACCGGCACAATCCAAAGCAAGGAAAGCTTCTTTGGCCAGCTGGGCCATTTCGTTAGCCACCCGCTCAGGGATTTTGGCCGGAATAAATAACTCAGCTCCACCATCTTTATATTTGGATTCATAGTCATAAAACTCGGCTGTACTGACAATCTCGCCCACCGCTGATGTTTGCAACTTGTCTGCATCATTTCCCAGGACACCGATTTCCAGCTCCCGGCCATTAATAAATGCTTCCACAATCACTTTATGATCAAACGCGGCTGCCTCGGTCAGGGCTTTGACCAGCTGTTTCTCGTTTTTAGCCTTGTTGATGCCCACACTTGAGCCGAGGTTGGCCGGTTTAACAAAGACAGGATAACCCAGCTGAGCTTCAATTTCTGTACAGATGGACTCCAGCCTCTTGTCAATCTCTTGACGGGTATAGGCCAAATATTCTCCGTGAGGCAAATTGTGTAAAGCAAACATTCTTTTCATCATCACTTTATCCATTCCCAGACTGGAACCCAGCACACCTGATCCTACATAAGGGACGTCGATCATCTCCAACAAGCCCTGCAAAGTGCCGTCTTCCCCATACGGACCGTGAACGACCGGGAACACAACATCCACCGTTTCCTTCAGCTTTAACAGGTCCGGATGGCGATTAGTGGCCAATCTGAGCTCGGCAACAGCAGAAGGCGGCTTTTGTAAACTGCTCCCTTCCACCCACATGCCATCCAACTGAATATAAAGCGGAATCACTGTCCATTTATCATAATCTATGGCCTGCAAGATGGAGAAAGCGGTGCGCAATGAAACTTCATGTTCACTTGACTTTCCCCCGTAAATCAAACCCAGTACCTGTTTATCACTCATGCAGAATAACTCTCCTTTAGCCGCAATAATTATTTACATATATATGCCGATGGAGACATCATGTGCTATGATTATATCATGTTTATTCTAAGGAGAGTATTCGTTTCTGACTGGTTATTTTTCACTGTCCAGGTTGAAATAGATCTCCTCAACGGGAGGAATCTCCTCTATCAAGCCACCTTCCAGCAGCCATTCGGCCGTCCTTCCAAATCTTTGGGAGATTGAATTGTCTCCTCATCAAGGCATCTTGTGACGGGTAACTAAAACAGACATTGTCAAAGACAAGCAGCGACTGCTCTTTCTCCTGTTCAACCAGGCCTTCAGGATTAATCATCAGTCGGCCACATCTCCTTGTGATAGGCCATCTCCCAAAAGAGATACTCAAAACGGGACGTGTTTAAGAAGATCTCTTCCAGACGCTCCAGTTCCCTCTCAGGTTTGCCCTCCGCTTCTTCGTCCAATAAATCAATGGTCCATTGGGCCAATTCCCCGAACTCCTCACTGGCGTACATCTTGATCCAATCCCCATAGAATTCATGTTCACTGGCACCCGGAATCTGATTGAGTGCCTGGCCGATCTCGTGGTAGCTCCACATGCAGGGCAACAGGCTGGCCACCAGCTCTGCCAGCGTGCCGTT
The DNA here is from genome assembly GCF_014644735.1 of Caldalkalibacillus thermarum. NCBI lineage: Bacteria > Bacillati > Bacillota > Bacilli > Caryophanales > Bacillaceae > Caldalkalibacillus > Caldalkalibacillus thermarum. The sequence continues at coordinate 37,111 of NZ_BMKZ01000010.1, forward strand.
TTGGGCCACATGCAACATATAATGGGTATAGGCCAGAGTCGTTGGGGCTGGCTGGGCCTGTTCCAGCTCTTGTTCGGAGATGCCAAACTTTTTGGCATACTGGCGATGCAAGTCCATTTCCATATTTAAAGTGGCATCCAGCAGCCGGGCAAAACGGCCCATAGTGGCCACATCGTGAGCTTTGACCGCCCCCAAGGCGAACAACTTGGCATAGTCAATCAAATAAAGATAGTCTTGGATCATATAGAAACGAAACTTATCCTTCTCTAAACTGCCATCACCGATCCCTTGCACAAAGGGGTGCTGGTGGTTTTTCTCCCAGACAGGCTTCACTTTTTGATATAACCGCTCACTAAACTTCATCGCACTTCCTCCTTCACGTCGTTACAGATTTCGGCGTACTGCACCATTGATAAATAAACTGGACCATCACTTTGATGAATTGGATGAGCTCGTGAATATCCAAAGATTCATTCACTTTGTTCAACTGCAGCGGCGTCAATATGTCCATTTAAAATCAAGCTGTCCGACATCGATACGCCTCCTTTCCTGAAAAATAAAAACCACTCCTAGGTAGGAGTGGTCAGTCAGCATTCAGAACATTGAACCAGATCAATAAAGCGATTACCCAAACGGCCTGTTATTGAAGAGAAATCAATCACTGCATAAAACATGGATTTGCCTGTGCTTCCTTATCAGACCGTGCAGGCACAGCCGAACAAGGCGACGCTGACATGACTCCACTTCCCTACGCTAGTATTACCTAGGTCAGGTTCCAAGGGTTGAGGTTTAATACCTCTCTCAGCCTTACAGCACCCCTAGTGGAGTTCCGCAATATGCTGTTGTAGTAAGATTCTAAATTATAGGGTAGCATACTTGCTTTAAGCTGACAACCTAAAAATTAATTCATTAAACATTATTCATTTTCCTGCCCCTATTGTTCTATTGCCGCTTCATCTTGCCCACTCTTCCATGTGATATAATCGATCAGCAGCTTGATCGCCACACCAATCGCTTCTTCCTTTGGCTCAAGCCGGGCATGGTGTAAGCCGTAGGGGCTGTCTACACCCAGCCAAAACATAAATCCGGGAATGGCCTGCAGGAAGTAGCCGAAATCTTCTCCTGTCATCGCCTCTTGGCACTCGATTAACCGCACATGTTGTTGAGTGTTGACCCAGTTCATAAACTGGCGGGTTAAGGCAGGATCATTGTATACCTGACAATAATTGGCGCCATAGTCAAGGGCCGTTGAACATTCAAACCCCGCTTCAATGCCCTTAAGCAGTGCTTCGATCCGCCCTTTCACTTTATTCATCGATTGCATGGATAAGGTCCGAATCGTCCCTTCCACCCGGGCAGTTTCAGCGATAATGTTTTGTTTCTCTCCCCCGGTAATTTTTCCAATGGTAATGACAGCCGAATCAAGGGGATCAATATTGCGGGAAACCACTGACTGCAGCTGGGTAACAAAATGGCTGGCCGCCACCACCATGTCATTGGCCAGATGGGGATAAGCGGCATGCCCGCCCCGTCCGGTAAAATCGATAAACAATTCTGAGGTATTGGCAAACAAAATCCCCTCTTTGGTGGCAATGGTACCCACCGGGTAGTCAGGAGCAATATGCAGGGCGAGCATCAGATCTGGTTTCCAGGACTGAAACTCCTGACTCTCCAGCATGGGCTGGGCACCCCCTGGCCCCTCTTCTGCCGGCTGAAAAATGACCAGTACATTATCATCAACCGGTTGGCGGGCAAAATGGGTGACCAAACCGAGAGCAATGGCCATATGTACATCATGGCCGCAGGCATGCATATAACCTGGATGTTTGGACTTAAAACTATACGTCGTTTGCTCCTGAATGGGCAGTCCATCCATATCGGCCCGGTAACCAATGGTCTGCCGGGGCTGTTTACCTTTAATTTTAACTAAAACACCTGTTCTCCACGTTTTTGCCTCTAAGTGCTCCCCGGGTAATTGCCTCAAGTAATCCAGGATGTACTGCTGAGTTTTATATTCCTTAAATCCAGGTTCTGGGATTTGATGGAGATCACGCCGTATCTGAACAAATTGAGTGAGATCCATCTCTAACTACTCCTTTACGGTACCTATGATATAAATAAGGGCCTTCCCCCTCTTCAATAATAATAGGGAAGGCTGCGGTGAGTGGACATGCTCCGTTACTCTTATTTCAGTTGTCTTAATTCCTGTTTAATTTCAGTTTTTGCCCTTGTCTTCTCATCAATTTGCTTAATAATGCGGGCAGGTGTACCGGCTACGACAACATTTTCAGGGACGTCCTCAGTGACAACGGCGCCGGCCGCTACAACGGAACCTTTGCCTACACGCACTCCTTCTAGAATGACCGCATTGGCGCCAATGACCACATTATCTTCGATGACGACTGGCTTAGCTGAAGGAGGCTCAATGACACCGGCAATAACTGCTCCTGCCCCAATATGACAATTTTTTCCAATAGTCCCCCGGCCGCCGATCACTGCATTCATGTCGACCATCGTGCCCTCACCAATTACAGCACCGATATTAATGACAGCCCCCATCATAATCACAGCATTTTTACCGATCTCAACCTGGTCGCGAATAATGGCGCCGGGCTCTATCCGGGCGTGGATATGCTTTAAATCCAGCAGTGGAATGGCGGAGTTGCGGCGGTCATTTTCCACTACATAATCTTCAATTTTGTCTTTATTAGCTTCCATCGCAGCTTGGATCTCTTTCCACTCGCCAAATAAAACCCCTACATTGCCGGTGATGAAAGCTTTTGTTTTTTCACCAAAATTAATATCCTCCAGGTTTCCCTTAATATGTACCTTAACTGGGGTTGTTTTTTCACTGTTTTGGATGTAGCTGATAATTTCATTGGCATCCATCATTTTCATCATTATTTCCTCCTTGCCTGGGTCTAGTCACAAAAATCTCTCTTCCATTATAGTACAGACAAAAAACCGTGCAAGTGGTTTGCACGGCTAATAAAAGAACCTATTAAGTGTCTTGTGTTTCCTGTGCCTCCCGTAAATAGGTTAATCCTTTCTCCGTCAGAGAAACGTGTTCTTCCTGTTGCACATACCCCAGTCTAGCCAGTTCACGCACCGTACTGCGCACTTTAAACAGGGGGTGCTGTACCTGCTTCGACAATTCCGTTTCTGTCAGGGGTTGATCAAGAAGGGTTTGCAAATAGAACCTAATCTCAGTTGAAGAAAGAAAACTTTCAGGCTGTGTGCAAGGCATCAGCCTGCCTCCTTACAGCTCTTTTTTAGTCAAATACCAGTCAATCACTTCAAGGTTAGGATCTTTTACGCGTTCTTCAGCAGCATTTTGAGTTTGAGGCGGTGGCACAACCACTTTGTCGCCCTTTTTCCAGTTGGCCGGAGTGGATACTTGATGTTTATCTGTGGTTTGTAAAGCTTCCACCAGTCTGACGATTTCTTCCGTGTTGCGGCCGGTGGTCAGCGGATAATAGATCAGTGCACGAATGATTTGTTTGTCATCAATCACAAACACAGCCCTGTTCGTCTCTGTGGTGCTTTCATTAGGATGGATCATGCCGTATTTGGTAGCTACTTCACGGCTCAAGTCAGCAATGACCGGGAATTCAATTTTGACCCCTGTTTTCTCCTCAATGTTTCTCACCCAGGCAATGTGAGCCGGCAAGCTGTCAACACTTAAACCAAGCAGTTCGGTGTTCAGTGCTTTCAGACGGGGATAAATCTCTTGAAAAGCAATAAATTCTGTCGTGCAAACCGGTGTAAAGTCAGCCGGATGGGAGAACAAGACCAGCCAGGATCCTTTGTAATCTTCCAATTTTACAGGACCATGGGTAGTAGGTGCCTCAAACTGGGGAGCAGGATCTCCGATACGAGGCAAACTTGGTGCGGTTTGAACCGTTTCAAGAGTTTGACCGGACATCGATATTCCTCCTTTTCCTATTAAACAACTATGTTTTATGTTCTATACCTTCATTGTAGTAAAAAGAGGTCAAAAAAACAAGAGCTTTTTTTAAATTTTTATTCCTTCATCAAGTCTGCGAACCGCACAAAAAGACAGGCATTATTATAAAATTTTGAAAGGAACTAGCTCCCTTAATGATGGCATCTCTCCCTTCTGTGCATAGAATGTAGTGTCAAGGCCTATCAAGGCCTAAATGAAGTCTTGCAATATAAGCCAATCTTACTCAAACCGGGGGAATGGGCTCCCGGTCTTTCATTCGACCTTAGAAAGCAGAGAGCAAAGAAAAACAACTCACGCGTCAAACCCTTAAACATACAATAAATCAAACATGCCAAAAAGGTGATTCGGGTGATTCCAGTGACACATATCAATAATATATTTGGAATCAGAATCAACAACGTTTCCAGCAACGGTTCGGTCAACTTCGGCAATGTTATCCATAAGGGGCACTCGGCCAACGCCAAAGCAGTCGGCGGGCAAAGGGTTATCGGGGATGCTGTGAATGGGCCGGCCACCAACTTTGATAAAAATCTGGTCAAAGATCCTGACCTGATTGATCAGCCTCAAAAACAATTGTAAACCTAGGAACGGAGAAGCTTGAGGGAAGGACTGTCGCTGATGAACATCAGGATTACGAATATCAGAGTGAATGCGATCACGAATATTGGCTCACTTAACATTGGCAAAACGATTATTTGCCAAAACCGGGCCACTGCCACCGCCTATTATCGACAGTTTGAGACACGCGCGGATGAAGAGGTGCCTCTGGGGGAAGTGCCTGACCCCGGACAGGTGGCAGCCCCGCTTCCGGCAGCAGATGATGAAGATCTATCCCCTGGGCCAACATCCGAATCGGATGGGTTGCCTTAATACGCTGTCCTATTGTATCCAGCACAAGGAGGGATAAAGAGTTGTTCACCCATTTTAACCGCATCTGCTTTATAAGCGTTCACAATGTATCCTTTAATGGAACCGTCAACTTTGGTAATGCTATTTTTAAAGGATTTAGCGCAAATGGGCAATCGGTTGGAGGACAAGAAGTTTTTGGTAACGCTTTTAACAGACCTGTCACAAAATTTGATTTAAATGTGGTCAAGGATCCTGATCTTGTTGATCAGCCTCAAGTCCAACTATAGATAAAATCCCACACCTGGTGGGATTTTTTAGGACTTGTATAAAGTAAAATAGCCGTATATTAAATGTCTTGAATGTTAACAGCTGTTCCCTCTCCTTTTAACTTAGGGAACAGCTGTACTTTCAAAATTCCCCGTTGATACTGGGCATTCACTCTTTTAGTATTGACCAATGCAGGAAGTGGAATTGTTTTTTCGAAACTGCCTGAAAAGATCTGGTTCTGGACCGTCTCCATGTGCTCATAACCCAGATCAATTTTCCCTTTTATAAAGAGTTCCTGTTCCCGGACATTTAATTTGATTTGAGAGAGATCCCGCACATAGGGAATGTTGATTAACACTATAACCTCAGAAGCATTACGGTAAATATTATGTCTAGGCTCAGTACTTTGCAGATTTAAATCAGGCACAAAATCGGTAAAAAAATCCCTGCCCAGCAACCTTTGTGCGTAGGCCTTCCATTGATTGAGATCCAGGTCATTCGATACCATCGCCATGAACCCTCCACATATGGTGTTCATATCTTATCATATGAACCCGTATGCAATTGGTGAGTGAGAGGTGGAAGGTAAACACATGAAGCTGGAAAATTGTATCCGCTGTGGACGCAAGCCGGATGAGAAAGATAAGTATTGCACTTATTGTGGAGCTCCCTTACAAAACAAATGTACCAATGACGGAGGTCCTCTGGGGGATCCCTGCAACAAGGTCAATCATCCCCAGGCTGCGTTTTGCGCCCAGTGTGGCTCTCCTACTGTATTTAAAAAAACAGGGTTGATTATGTCTCCCTATGAGGAAGGCACAAAGATAGAAATTGATGACTTAGATGAGCTGAAACATTTTTCTCACCGCTTCTTCAAAGACGCTTGACACATAACTATTCTATCCATCATCATGAGCCACAAAAAAAGACCTCCTGGGAAAAGGTCTTTTCAAGTATTAAAACGGTGAGCTAACAAGGGGCTACGTGTTAATCCTTATCAGTATGGTTTATCATAAGGGCCCTTAAAACGGACTCCCCAAAACGGTGCTGTGCCTACAATCGTTAAACCCATTATTGCTATTAAGGGGACAATAATTCGGCCACCAAAAAGCCATATTTCGGTTCCCCGTTGCAGAGTATTATCCGCTAGGGCATACTGAACCGTAACCTGTTCATCCTCCTGATTAACCGGCCTCCCAACAGGAATGAGGTGAACGCTGGATGGCGTCACCCAACATATACGCCCCGTCAATACCCGACCGTCTCGAGTCCATATCCTTACCGTTCTTCCGATGCAGGAGCAACACAACCGATACAGAGTGCACGGCACAATTGATCCTCCTCACAAAACCTTATTTTATTCACTTATGTCATATATCTTATGACACTTATTCACCATGGGATTGTACACATGCATATAATGACGAAATTAGTTCAAATTTAGCCTAGCTACATCGACATTCGTCTGTGTCTAAGGCTTACTATATAGATATGTCAGGGGAATTCATATGGACGAGGCACCTGCCTTGCACGTTCATAATTGGTCAAATGGCTTAATCATGTGCAACCCCCCACCTATTTTGTCATACGCTATAGTATGAGCCTGATGGTATAAGCTGGCCTCTGTCACATGGCTGTGGCTAACACTATCCGTTGAGGTGGTCCACATGTACGTTTATTTACCCCCGGAATATATCCAACACCTGGAAGAACGCCTTCATAAACTAGAGAAAGACAATGAGGAATTGAAACAAAAGCTGGAAAATATCAAGCCGGTCCATATTGAAAACATCAATTACAAGATTCAAGAATTGGTGGTCCAGGAACTGAGCGGAACACTCAATATTGGCCTTACGGCAGAAGCGGATGCTGAAGAGGTTCAAAAGTGGTTCAATGGAGATGGCAAGGAAGGGGTTCAAATTAATGATTTGGAGGAAAACCAATCCCAAGCGGCCAACAACAAACAAACGGAGTAGAAACATCTACTCCGTTAAGTGAGGTTGATCCCTGAACAACATAACCAACACAGACAAACCGCTGGCCCACAATAGAAACGCTAATATCCCGTCTGTCCAAGCAATCGCACTATCCATACGCACCGCTCCTTATATTTACTCATTCACACATCCATTAGTACATCTTATGGCCTGTACCAAGAAAGTAGAACTAATAATTGGACAACCTTTTCCTTAAATAATCTTTTTGAGAGTCTATATACACAAGTCCAATCTTTCAAGAATTAAAATACATATACTAATTTTGAATCTGCTTTTTACCTTAACTAAAGGGAGGGATGCTTATGGCCCACCGTTATTATCACCTTTTCCGGGCTAATATAGGGCGTATCGCGTATATCCGGACAAGAGATGGGAGAAGAATAACCGGCCGTGTTGTCAGGGTTACACCTACCCATGTTTATATTACCCCCTTCGGACACGGTGTCTCACTTGAGCAGAAAGTTGAGGAAGGGACACCTGACGCTAAGCACGCCATAACAACCACATCAAAGGAAAAAGGAGAAGAAGTTTGGTGCTTTTTCTTTGCAGTGGCGATAGCTCTTGCTGCGATTGCTGCTATTGCCTTTGCGGCTGCCTTTTTCCCGTTTGCGTTTGTTGGATTTAGAAGACCATTCTTCCGCCGTCCTTTTTTCCCACGCCGGCCCTTCGTCCGCAGAGGCTTCTTTTAATGAATGGTGTCTAGTAGTTAGGAAAAGGGGAGTTTGGTGTCTATATTGTTGAATACAAACTCCCCTCCGTATATTCTGGAAAGGTATGATTAAAAAAATTGACAACCTTAGGTCACCATTTATATTTCACATTTAATATTTTCTTTCAATATTTTTTATATTATGATAGAGAAAAAGAGTGGGAGGGTGTCACAGATGAGTGAATGTAAACTGGACCATTCTTTGGAGGATGTGCACAAAAAGCTGGAAGAACAAGCGCCGTTTTTACCTGAGGACTTGTACAGCCGGTTCAAAGCCTTCTTAACTTCCGATGTGGATCAAGCGACTTTAAACGAAGCATTTCATTTATTAAAAAAATATGATCTGGCTTCAGCTGAAGAACAACAAGCCCGCAATGCCAGGATCGAAGCATTGATTCAAGGTTGAGCCCTCTTATGTAGGTTAATTCTCCTTATGTTAGCGCCCCGTACGTCTCTATGACGCATGGGGCGTTTTGTGGAGCTCTTGTTTTTACAGCACTATGTTCCCTCTACCCATGTCAGCAGTTTGTCCGTCTCAGCTCGTTTAACTCACTTCTGTTTCCAGATCCTCAATACGCTTCTCTACATAACGGGTGTCTTTATGAGCATAGTACGTGTCTGCTTTTTCCACTACGGCAGCCACATTGTATTCGGGCACACCCGCGAATTTTTCATAGACTCCTTTTTCGAGGAGCACATTGCCTTCCGGCCAGTAAACCTGAATATTACCGGAGCGGACATCTGCGTATTTAGCCCGGCCTTGCAACTGGCCAAACTGGTTATAGACCACAATGGCCTCACCTTCTTCGATATTCAGCTTTTTGGCATCTTCCGGATTGATAAAGATGTCGTGGCGTTCACCGCCGGTGGCCGGGTCCCGTTCACTGAAAATCATAGAGTTAAACTGCTTGCCCCGCCGGGTGGTAACGTAGAATTGTCCTTCTGTCTTGCGCAACTCCGGAATCTCTATGGGAATTAAATTGCCTCTCCCGTCCGGGGTGGGGCAAACCCCGCCTTCACACAGCCAGGCCCCGCCCCATTGAAAAACATCTCCTTGTTTTTTCAAATGCTGAATACCGTCATAATTGGGGTTGGCTTTGGCAATTTCCTCCCGGATGGCCTGTGCATCCTTAAACTGGATCAAGTGCGCTTTTTCCGGATATACCCGGGAAGCGAGATCGATATAAATCTGCCACTCGGCTCTGGCCTCTTCAATGCGCGGGCCTTTGATTTCCGGGCTGAAGTAAACCATGCGTTCCGTACTGGTTGAAGTGCCTCCCCCCGGTTGCTCAAAGCGTGTCATGGCCGGCAGCACGATCACTTCTTCTTTGGCATCCACCAGTGTGGAGGTATTAAGAATAATATCCTGATGAACCCGTAACTCGACAGCCTCCAGGCACTGCTTAACAAAATCAGGGTCAGGCATGGTTTCTAAGAAATTGCCACCGCTGGTATAAAACACTTTGGTTTTGCGCTCATGGTCATCGGGCAGCAAGGCATTTTCCAGGGAGACACCCACAATATCGCCTGGCCATCTTGGAATCTCAAAGCCCCAGATCTCTTCCATGCGCTTGATATTCTCCTCATCCAAAGGAACGCCGCCTGGAAGTGACATAGGTTCGGCCCCCATCTCGCCGGCTCCTTGGACCCCGCTATGGCCGCGAATGGGCATGACTCCGCAATGCTCCCGACCTATAAATCCCCGTAACAAAGCCAGATTGACCACTTGGGTCACATTGTCCGTTCCAAAACGGTGCTGAGTCAGGCCCATGCTCCACACAAAGACGCCTGACTTGGCCTTAGCTAACAGTTCGGCAAACTCTTTCATCCGTTCGCGGGACACACCGGCCGACTTCTCCAGCAAGTCCCAATCTGGTTTTAACACATGGGCTTTCAATTCGTCGAAACCGTTGGTATGCTCCCGCACAAAGGCATGATCAATGGCTGAGCCTGCTCCTTTCTCTTCCATTTCAAACCAGTGTTTCATCACCCCGTTCATAAAGGCAATGTCGCCGCCAATGTTCACCTGATAAACATCATCCACAAGCTTTGTCCCAAACAAAGCGCTCTCGGGAATAGACGGTATCCAGTAATGTTCCATTGACGGCTCTCTGTAAGGGTTGACAAGAATGATTTTTGTCCCTTTTTTCTTGGCGGCATACATGTACTTGGTGGAGACAGGCTGGTTATTGGAAGGGACGGATCCCCAAAAGATCAGCACATCAGTACCGATCCAATCCTTGTAACTGCAACTGGAAGCCCCGATGCCCAAGGAGCGTTTCAGGGCTGTTTTGCTGGGCGAATGACAAATGCGGGCAGCATTGTCAATGTTGTTAGTGCCCAAAAAACGGGCTACTTTGGTTGCTGTGTAATAGACCTCGTTGGTCATGCCGCGGGATGTGAGGTAAAAGGCCAGCTGTTTGGGGTTAATGCTTCTGATTTTGGCTGCAATGCGGTTCAGGGCCTCATCCCAGCTGAGGCGGGTAAACTTATTTTCTCCCGGCTTTCTGGACATGGGAAACGGAATCCGGCCCAGCTTGCGCAACGCAGTGCTGTCCAGCTTTCTTAAAGCCTCGACATCCTCTAGTACGGACGGGTCCAAAGGCGGCATTGTATTTAACCGCAACAAATTGAGGCGAGTAGTGCACAAATGGGGCCCTGTCAGGGTCTGGTCGTATAACCCCCCCACCCCCAAGGCACAGCCATCGCACACGCCTTGGGTCAGGATCCTGTAGGCATAAGGCAGGTTATCCCGGTTTTCCCACACCACTTTAAGGGTGTCCCGAATATGTTTCGGTTTGATTTTGCCCAGTCCCAGCGGCACCTTGCTGACCCACAGGGAAGGGGTCAGGGATGTGTCCAGTTTGATCGGTCCTGTATGTTTGGTTTTACCCATGACAATCCTCTCCCTCGCTACCAAAGAGCCAATAGTGAGTGTATGCGTAACCAAATTTATTTTCCATTTCATGATGACAAATACATTAAACCACGTTGTCTGACACAATATTATCATGGTAACGTATATATGACAATATATTTTTTGTTTTTTAAAGATTCGTTTTTTAAAGTTGGTTGTCAATTTCTGTTTAACTGAAATCGCCTGCAAAGGAGAGTAAAAGATGACCACACCAAAGCTTACCACTGCCTGGCGGTTGACGAAATACAAGGACCAGCAGTTTGTCTCTTATGAGGATCAGATTGTCACCGAATTTCCTTTAACCATTTACTTAAACGGGGAAGAGTTTGCCACTTTGGTGTGCTCACCAACCCATCTGGAGGAAATGACCGTCGGGTTTTTGGCTTCAGAAGGTGTCATCCGCCGCTACGATGAAATCAAATCACTCAATATCGATGATGACCAAGGCCTGGCCTATGTTGAATTGCATCACCCCACCTCGTCTGCCCAGACGCTCCATTCCAAGCGCTTTATCGGCTCCTGCTGTGGGAAAAGCCGCCAGTCATTTTATTTTTACAATGATGTGCGCACAGCTAAAACTGTTGTCACCAAACTTGAGATTACGGCCGAGACATGCCTGGCTTTAATGGCTGAGATGCAAAATCAAAGCAAGACCTTTAAAACAACCGGCGGGGTGCACAATGCTGCTTTATGTTCCACAGAGGGCATTCTGATCACACGGACGGATATCGGCCGACACAACACCTTGGACAAATTATACGGGCATTGTTTGGTGCACCGCATTCCTGTTCGGGATAAAATCATCACCTTCAGCGGCCGAATATCTTCAGAAGTGTTGTTAAAAGTATCCAAGATGGGCATTGGAATCCTGCTCTCCAAATCCGCCCCGACTGAATTGGCCCTACGGATGGCGGACGAGCTCAATATCACCACAGTCGGTTTCATCCGTGGCAATCAAATGAACATTTACACCCATCCTGAGCGCATCCTCTTATAGTCCTCCGGCGTGTTCATATTAAAAAAAGGATCCGGCTGTTTGGTCCATGATCGCCATTCTTCTTCTGGGATCAAATAGCCGTTTTTCAGTACAGAAAACAAATCGATCCATCGTTTCCTCGAACGCTGCAAGAGTCCCTCGATTTCTGCGGCCAGCTCCCCATATACCGCTGCAAACGGTTGATACTGCCCACCCGCAAACGGCACATAAGCCTCATAGCCCGGTTTATCCTGGATGAACTGCTTTAATCCCTGCAGATAATCCCCATCCAAACATGGCATATCACAGGCACACACAAAATAGGATTGCGCTGGTGCTGTTTTCATTCCCGTGTACATGCCGGCTAATGGGCCTTCTCCTTTATAACGCGGATCATCTGTCACGATATGCACAGCCGTTTCTTTCTGCAAGAGAGCGGATATGGTCTCCTGCTCCTGTTCACGAACAACAATCACCACCACGGATGAGAAAGGTCGTAAAAGATCCACTAATCGTTCAACCATGGTTTTATTTTCAATGGACAGCAATGCTTTTGGCTGCCCCATCCGCCGGCTGGCTCCTCCTGCCAAGATGATGCTTGTCCACATCATATCCCATCTCCTCTTTGTACCCAATCTCAGTGCCGAAAACCAAGACGCATAAAATGGTTGCAACTTCAAAAACTATTTAAAGTCAATAACCCCTGTTCATTTCCTTGCTTACATTTTACCATGCTTTGAGGAGACCTGATGATGAAGAGGAAATTTATCAAACCGTTAAGCGTAGCGGAGCTGAAGAAGAAAAGGCTGCAACAGGAATACGAGAAACAGCAACTGGAACCATTGCAGGGGATCTCTGTGCACGAATCTTTGGACATCAACGTCAAGCGAATGGAAGAGCTGTTCCAAAACACTGAAGATCTTGTGATTCGCGAGTTGTATATAGGGGGTTACCAGCATCTCAAAGCAGCCATGTGTTTCATTGACGGCTTGACCAATCCTTTTGTCACCGATGAATATGTGATTGCTGCTTTGACAGAAGACATTGTGAACCGATTGCCTGATCACCTGCTGACAGATCATCAACAAATATTTGAGTGGGTCAAAAAAGTAGGTCTTCATGCCAGTGAAATAGAAGAAACACGAGAGTTCAAACAAATTGTGCAAAGTATATTAAGCGGGGACAGTGTTTTATTTTTCGATCAGATCAACCAGGCTTTAATTGTGGATACCAAAGGCTGGGCAACAAGAGGGGTTCAAGAGCCCAATAACGAACAAGTGATCAGAGGCCCCCGCGATGGTTTTACCGAAACATTGCGGGTCAATACAGCCTTAATTCGCCGGCGGATCAGGGATCCCCAACTGCGTCTGATTCATTATAAAATCGGGGAACGCACCCAAACAGATGTAGGCCTCATGTATATCGAGGGTTTGGTGGACAATAACACCTTGCAAGAGGTGAAAAACAGAATTGAGAACATTACCTTCGATGGGATCCTGGAGAGCGGATATATTGAGCAGTTTATTGAAGATCATCCCTGGTCTCCTTTCCCCCAGGTGCAATACACGGAACGGCCTGATAAAGCCGCTTCCCACCTCCTGGAAGGGAAAGTGGTCATCCTCGTCGACGGATCCCCTTTTGTACTGATTGTCCCGGCTATCCTTATCCAGTTTTATCACAGTCCTGAAGACTACTATGAACGGTTTATTATTGGAAGCTTAGTACGTTTCATTCGTGTGCTCAGCTTCTTTTTTGCCCTTTTGCTTCCTTCTCTGTACATCGCTTTTACCTCTTTTCACCCGGAGATGATTCCGTCCAAACTGGTGATTGCCATGGCAGCCGGGAGGGCTACTGTTCCCTTTCCGGCTATTGTAGAAGCTGTCCTGATGGAGATAGCGGTTGAAATTTTGAGGGAGGCCAGTGTCCGCCTGCCGGGCTTGATTGGTCCAACCATCGGGATTGTGGGGGCGCTGGTGATTGGCGAAGCAGCTGTGCAAGCCGGACTGGTCAGTCCGATCATGGTGATTGTGGTGGGGTTAACGACCATCTCCTCTTTTGTTATTCCCAACTACAGTGCCGCCATCGCCCTGCGCATGCTCCGCTTTCCGATGATGTTTATAGCTGGGACGTTTGGGTTGTACGGCATCATGGTCTTTGTCATTATGATCATCATCCATCTCTGCTCTTTAAAATCTTTTAATGTTCCTTATACGGCGGGGTTTTCGCCAGCACGTCTGTCAGACTTTAAGGACTCAGTCATTCGTTCCCCCTTAAACAACCTGAATAAACGACCCACCCCCTTTAACCAAAAGAACATCTACCGTCAACCTACAATTGAGGAGCAAGGTGGCGATCCGCATGCTACTGCGCAGAACAATGGTCAAACCAACAACGGCTAAAGCTTCCCAAACAGAAACAGAGAGAATTGTGATCACTCCCAGAGAATCTGGCTCCCTGATTGCCAGCACACTGATCGGTGTGGGGATCCTGACTCTTCCCCGCTCCTTGTCTGAAGTGGCCCGGGAGGGGGCTTGGCTTAGCACTATCCTGGGCGGATTGGTCACTTTGGCTCTGTTGATCATCTGGACCCGTCTCAGTTTTCGTTTTCCCTTAAAAAGTATGGCTTCCTATGCTCCGGAGATTTTAGGCCCCAAAAACGCTTCAAATATAATGGGGAAAATCGTGGCTGCCCCCTTAATTATAGGGTTTATTGGATACTGGTTGTTTACGGTGGCCGTGGTGCTACGTTCCTTTGGCGAAGTAGTAGTGACCACTGTTCTGGTTAATACCCCGCTGGAAGTGATCATTTTAACCATGTTATTTCTTGCCTACATGTTAACGTTGTATGAGGTGGATGTGGTGGCTAGAGTTAATGAGTTAGTTTTACCCCTTATTGTAATCCCTGTTGTTTTAATCATCTTATTCTCTCTCCAGAGCTTCAGATTAGAATACTTTTTGCCCCTTTGGCCAGATTTACACATGAAGGATTTGCTGCAAGGCATCCTTATCTCTGTCTTTGCCTATCTCGGCTATGAAATTATCACCGTTTTCGGGGGTTATACGTTTGTGACGAAAAAAACGCTGCCAGCCAATGTGGGCGGTTTTCTCACCCCTTTCTTCATTTATACCGCCATTGTCATCGTTGCTGTGGGATCTTTTGGAGTAGAAGAGTTGCAAAAGCTCCTTTGGCCCACATTTGAGCTGGTGAGGGTCACAGAAGTGCCAGGTGTGATTTTGGAAAGGGTAGAGTCCGCCTTTTTGGGTGTATGGGTCGCCGCCGTGTTCACCTCTTCTGCCAATCTGATCTATGCTGCTTCTTTTCTGGCCAAAAAATTTGTCGGCAAAGGAAAAACCCATATCTGTGCGCTGTTCTTTATTCCTCTTGTATACTGGCTTGCGCTTCTTCCTGAAAATGTACATATCGTGTTTGAGTGGCAAACTTATGCGGGTTATGCGGGGTTAATGGCCAGCGGTGCTGTGCCAATACTGCTGTCCATTTTGGCCCGCATCAGGAAAATCGGACTGTCTCCGCCGCCATATGTTATTCCCCAGAACGGACACAATCAGCATAATCAACTGAACTCCCAACAACCGGGAGATCATGCTGACCAGCAAAGAAACGGAACCCCTGACCAGAATAGCCAAAACAAAACCAACAATAACAATGAGAATAACTCCCGCTAAACTGATGAAGAAGGTGACACCATGCGGCCATTGAAGCGTCTTTTCTGTCTCATTTTATCTGTCATTCTTCTATTTTCAGCTACCGGCTGCTGGGACCGGCGTGATCTTGAAGAACGGGTCTCAGTCGTAGCAATTGCTGTTGATAAGCCAAGCAATAGGGAGGAGGAACACGCCAATCAAGAGTACAAGGTGACGATTCAGATCCCTGTCCCCATCCGGATTGCGGGTGGAGTAAGTGATGGCGGGGGAGGAGGGGGTGCAGAATCAGTCAATGTGATGAGTTCTACCGGCTTCTCCATTGGCCAAGCTATGGACAACCTGGAAAAACGTTTGAACCAACAGCTTTTTTTTGGACACACCCGCGTAATTGTCATCAGTGAGGAAGTAGCCCGGGAAGGGATGAAAGAAATCATCGATGGCTTCCGGCGCAATCCCCAAATGCGGCGCATTCTGTGGCTTTTAATTTCTGAGGGAAAAGCAGAGGATGTCTTACGTGTCTACAACGATCTTGAGCAAGTGCCAATCGTGTACATTATGCTCATGATGGAAAACGGAGCCCGGATGGGGGAAATACCTGACATTTCACTGGGGGACTTTTATATTTCCCTTTCAACCCGTACACTGGACCCCATGACCAACTATGTCATGGCCCATAAAAACGATGTTGCGTGGAAAGGGGTTGCTTTATTTAAAGGAACAAAAATGACCGGCACCCTCACCGAAAGTGAAACATGGATTTTGTTACAACTCCAGGGCGAGGCACCAGGTGGAGAGGTTCTTGTCTCATTGGACGAGAATGAGCTGAGGAGTCCAGTCCTGCTTAATCCGGAAAACGTACGGACACGGACCACCATTAATACCAACAAAGGCCAGATCAGAGCCCATTATCATGTGGAAATCGAGGCTGAGGTGAAAGAGAAAAACGCCGATGTTAAGTTGGATGATCCAGCTGTGTTGGAGAATGTGGCCCAAAAGGCTGAGGAACAGCTTGAAAAACAGGCCCAGGAACTGATCCGCAAAGTGCAGAAAAATTACGGCGTGGATGCACTCAGACTGGGTTTGAAACTGAAAGCATTTCACTACAAAACATGGCAACAATTAGATTGGGAAAAGGAATTTCCGAATGCCACCATTAACGTGACTTATGATGTTAAAATCCGTCGCACGGGCATGCAAACAGATCTCTAATCCAAGACTATACCTGTTCATGTATATCACAGCTGATCGGTGGGACCCTATAAAAACACAGCAGGAACAAAAGACGGTCGAGGTGGATAAGAATGAAACGCTGGTGTTTTATCTTCGTCATGCTGACCCTTTTCACAGGATGTACACTGAACAACATGAATGAAGGTATGGAATATTTTGCCGAATCCCAAACTGAGCTGAAACGAAGTCAGATCCCCACCATCACGGTTGATGGTCAGAAAGTGCCTGTATTAAGGGGTGAGATCCGCCCTGAACAATTGGGAAACACTCAGCCTGCCCCTGTTAAAGCAGGAGGAACACTAGAAATTAAATTTAAATACGCCCCGCAAAATTCCCTTATACGCCTGCAACAGTGGCACAATGGCACACATACCTGGAAAACGATAAAGGGGAACCAGTTCACGCTCCCTAGTGAAAAAGGACTCTACCTATATACTTTTCATCTTAACTGGGGACAGCACGATGATTTGACTGGCAGTTACAGTATTTTTCTTGAAGCCAGATAAAAAAATTATGGAGCGTAAACCCTGAGCAGAAGAAACACTTAAATCCATGATGCCTGCTTGCGTTTACCTGGTAGACAGGCCGCCTTAATTTACCATTTATTAACTGTATTAACCTTTTTTATCATTGACATCACTTCTTGATCCGCTATAATGCTAGAGATAGAAAATAGCCAGAGGTGATGTCATGAGTTCAAACACCAAATGGGTGTTGATCGGATTGATCTTGCTCACCATCATCGGTCTCCAACTGTATGCACTGTATGAGATTCCCCGGTCCTATGCGGAAGAAATAAAGGCCATCCAACAAGAAAAAGAAGCCCTGGAGACCGAGAAAGCCTCACTGGAGCAAGAAAACACCCAAATGGAGTCTGAATTGGCCGATCTCAAAGAAGAACTTCAATCTATAGAGAAACGTTTTGAAGAAACCCAACAAGAACTGGAGAACACCATTAAAGAACTGGAAAAAGATTTGGAAGAATCCAATGAAAAGATACAGCAACTTCAACAGATCAACCAGCAAAAAGAACAAGAAAACAAGCGGCTTCAACGTGAACTTCAATCCAGAAAAGAAAAGCGCCAGGTTCAAGTGGCCAGCCGCAGCCGTGATTCTGGCAGCAGTCAACCTGCTGCTTCTAAACAAGACACAAGCAGTAACCAGTCCTCCAATTCACGCGTCTTAACAGGATTTGAAGTAACTTGGTATAACATTAACGGCATCACAGCGAGTGGCCGCCCAACCCAAGACGGGGTAACCATCGCCGTTGATCCAAACATCATCCCGCTTGGAACATGGGTGAAAATCACATTTCCGGACGGTACGGTTAAAAAACGGCGGGCCGATGATACTGGCGCAGCCATCCGGGGACGAAAAATCGATATTTACAAGGATGCGCCAGACAGTGATCTTTTATCATTGGGGCGTGTCACTGGGGTGAAAGTGGAAATCCTCGATTAATGTTCACTTAATAATGTTTATAATGTTCGCTTTCACATTCCTCTCACTACCAATAGCGACCCGTTGATAAAGGGTCGCTATTGGTTTTTAAAATCTATAATAGGATGGGTATTTATACGTCTTAATGAAATTCCACATCAATTCTCTTCCGGTTGGTCCGTTCCTGCTTAGGCATGCGGATTTCCAAAATCCCTTGTTTGTATGTGGCTTTGGTCCCTTCTGCTGAGACAGGTGCCGGCAGGGGAACAGTGCGTTGAAAGCGGCCGCTAAACCGTTCCTTGCGATACATGTGTTCCTCTTGTACTTCTTGCACCCGGTTGATCACACCGCTGATGGTCAGCTGTTGCTCTTGTACGTCAATGTCTACATCCTCTTTTTTCTCCAGTCCCGGGAGTTCACATGAAGCAATCACCTCTGTGTCCGTTTCATATACATCCACCCGGGGTATATTCAGCTCTTGATTAAACAGCGGCAAATCGTGAAAAAAACGGTCCAGATCCCTGCGCATATGTTCCAAACGCCTGAATGGTTCGTATGGTATTAAAGCCATATATCTTCCTTCCCTCCACTTTTTCTTTAACTGTGAATGTGATCAATGACTATTATTTACTGACGCCAGTGGTTTTATACCACTAAAACGTTGTAAAATAATATAGAATATAGATAATATCTCGTCCAGAGTATAGAAAGATGCTCACAATGGGAATCATAAAAACGTCTAAGATAGGAGTGAAAAAGCGAGAGTGAAAAAAATGGACAGAAAACTTTTCTTACAAACGTTCCTACACTCACCCACGCAAGTTGGCAGTGTTGTGCCCAGTTCCAGTTTTATGGTGCGGGAAATTACAGACCTTGTCGCCAAAAGCAATCCGGCCACTGTTGTTGAATTTGGAGCTGGAACCGGTGTCATTACCCGCGAACTGGACAATTACTGCCAGGAAAATCAGGCTAAGCTATTGACCTTTGAAAAGGACGATAAATTAAGGGATTATTTGAAAGAACAATTCCCTCACCTGCCCATTTTCTCCGATGCCCTTTATTTACCCAAGGTGCTTGATGAACAAGGAATAACGCAGGTGGATTGTATCGTCTGCGGTTTGCCGTTTACACTCTTTCCACAACAACTCCGGGAGCAGCTTTTCGATATCATCTATTCCACTCTGGCTGATGATGGAGCTCTTGTGATGTACCAATTCTCCTGGCATATGCGTAAAGCCCTGAAGCAAAGATTTGGCTCCGTTGAGCTCAATTTTATTCCCTTAAATATCCCTCCTGCTTTTGTCTATTACTGTAAAAAATAACACCAATTACAAACTCCCTCCATTGGTGTAGCCCGTTTAAGTTGGCTCTAAGCGGGCAAACTAAACTTAACCAAAGGAGGGAGTTTATCTATGCCTGAAAAAGAACGAAGACAGGATAACCAACCACCTACACCGGAAGTTGAACATCCTCAGATCAAAGAGTTTGATCATAGCACTTCTCATCCAGAAAATCCGACGGTAACCAATGGTGAAATGGGTCAAAAACCGTATCAACCGTAACAAACGTAACAGAAGGGAGATCTAGGCCATGAAGAGAAAGGAACAGTCCCTCGTGGTGAAGGCCGAAGATATTGAGTTTTCACGTGAAATGGCCGACCGGGAAGATCTGGAAGCCTTAAAACGGGCAGAAGCAGCAGACAAGCGGGCCCAGCAGAAAAAATAACAACTTCATCCCCTGTCTTCCAGATTACATCTTTTGTTCAGAGTCAAAACATACTATAATAGCAACAGAAGAGAAGGAGTTAACAAAAGGAGTGGAGACGCTTGAAGGGAAATCTCAAAGATGTTCTCTTGGAAGTGGGACTTAGTATAGCTGGGTTATTCCTGTTTATTACGGGTAATATCGTCAATAAACTGCGCCGCCAAAAGGGACTGACATCTGCCCACTGGATGATGAGCCTGGCTGTGCTGAGCGTTTTTCTCATCGGTTTTGGACTGCTTTCTTTATTAGGACCCGAACCTTTTGCTGTTCCAGTGATTTTAATCGGGATCGCCGGGCTTGTCCTCTCCATGGCTAAACTGGCTTATGTCTTCCTCAAAATTGGGTTTATTCTGGCTTCCACTTCCATGATCCGCAAATCGTAAAGTGACAGGATGCAGCTTTGGCTGCATCTTTGTTTTTATTGAGACAAAAAAGAAACATCAATCCATTTAAAAGATAAAAGGCAATAACAAATACTTTTCTTTTTATACGAGCCTCGCTTTCTACCAGATAAGAGGCAAGAAGGGGGTTTATTCCATTGCGTTGGCGGCCTCCTTCATCCAGTCATAACTCATCGGGCCCACTATTTTTTGTTGGATTATACCCTTTGAATCGATGAAATAGCTGGTCGGAATCGTAAACGCTTGGTACATGGCCGCCACTTCACTTTTCTCATCTAGCAAAACCGGGAAGGTTAACTCATATTTCTCTACAAACTGCTCAACATTTTCTAAAGAAGCTTCAGACTCCGTTAAATTGACGGCTAAAATTTCAACTTCCTCCTGATACCTTTCATAAAACTTCTGCATATCCGGCATTTCAGCCCGGCAAGGCGGACACCAGCTGGCCCAGATATTGAGGATCACTTTCTTCCCTCTCAAATCGGATAAAGCAATCTTCTCACCTGACAAGGTCACAAGTTCGAAATCCGGGGCCACTTCCCCTTTTCCCAGACCTACGCTCTCTCCCTCTGTTTCCCGGACTGGTTGTTCTTCCTGATCAATAGCCACCACCAGTTCATCCAGAGAACCTTCCTTTCTTCCTTGCCCAGAATCTTGATGTTGGCTGTCAGACAAGGTGTCAAAAACCGTCCAGCCAAGGACCAGAAGTAAAATAACACTCACGATGACTTTCTTCACGCTTTATCCCCCCATTTATATCTAAAGCACAAGCCTTCGGTTGTTCTAACCAGCTTGGAAATTATCCCAATCGGGAAAACCAGGTTCCGTCAATTAGTTGGAGGATCCAGCTTGACAGCCGTGCCAATTGGCCGGTGTACAGTAAAATCCCCATCACAATCATCATCGCGCCGCCAATTTTCATAATTAGGGTAGAATATTTCATAATCCATTTTGAGGTGCTGATGTAAAACGAAAGGAGCATAAACGGCAGGGCAAATCCCACAATATAAAAAGATGTATACGTCAATCCTTGCGCAGGATTATTGGCTGCTAATATGAGTATGGCCGCAAAGATCGGCCCAATACACGGGGTCCAGCCGGCCGCAAAGCCCATGCCCACCAAGGTTGTACCCAGATATCCTGCCGGTTTGGTGGCAAATTGAAAACGCCTTTCTTGCATCAGCCAGTCCCATTTCAAAAACCCAATTAAGAACAAACCAATGAGAACAATAAAAATCCCGCTTAACTTCTGAATCAACAGTCCGGAACTTCCCGTCAAAAAACCGCTGATCAACTCTCCTACAAAACTGGCACCAAATCCCAGAGCCATGAAAACAGAAGAGACACCCAGCAGAAAAAAGAGGGAGTGACTCATCACCTTAGCTCTTATTTTGGGACTCTGGTTCTGCTGCAAATCCTGCACGGAGATACCGGTAATGTAAGAGAGATAAACTGGAAATAACGGCAATGTGCACGGTGAGATAAACGAGAGTACACCCGCCCACAAGGCAAGCCATACAGTGATATCGCTGGGATCAACCATGCTAACATCTCCTTTGCGTGATTGGTTAAAGGTTAAAATCGGTGATTCAATAGTATTGTATCTCATTTCAACACTCATGTTGATCCTGTTTGTGCAGATTTTATGAACAGAGAGCCAGCTCCATATCAGTTGGTTCCAGAGAACCGCAGCACAGCCTGAACTGGAAGATGATCGGATGCTTCCCTGTTAATGTTGACAACCTGAACCGCTTCAACACAAAAATGTGAGCTGACAAAGATGTGGTCTATAATATAAACACCAAAAAAACCTCCATAACGGAGGTTAGCAAGGGTTATATATCCGCCAACGGGTGATTTTGAGCGTTAAAATACACCCTCTTTCATTCTCATCAATCTCATGCCGTTGAGAGTAACCAATAGTGTAGCGCCTACATCAGCCAGTATGGCCAGCCATAAAGTTAACCAGCCTGGGATAATCAGCAGCATGGCCACCAGTTTAATCCCAAGAGAAAAGGCTACATTTTGTTTGATAACCTGCAACGCTTTGCGGCTAAGCCGAACAGTAAAAGGCAATTTGCTGATGTCATCGGCCATGAAGACAATATCAGCTGTTTCCATGGCCGTATCTGTTCCCGCTCCGCCCATAGCGATGCCGATGTCAGCTGCAGCAAGAGCTGGAGCATCATTAACCCCGTCTCCTACCATAGCCACTTTGTGGTCATGCTGTTTTAAATGCTTAATTACTCGCAGCTTGTCTTCAGGCAACAATTCCGCTTTCACCTCGGAGATCCCCACTTGTTTCCCTATGGCCGCAGCCGTCCGCTGGTTATCCCCGGTCAGCATAACCGTTTTCTTAATCCCTAACTTATGAAGTTGATCAATGATTCTCTGGCTGCTGTGGCGAATTTCATCACGCACGGCGATTAATCCTAAGAGTCGTTCACGTGTCCCCACCAGCATCACTGTTTTTCCTTCCTCTTGCAACGAACCAATCTGATCAAGGACATCCTGAGTAAGGACAGTTGGAAGCATTTCCCTAACCATCCCAGGGCTGCCCACATAATACAGTTTGCCGTTGACCGTTGCAAAAACCCCTTTACCAGTGATCGACCGGAAATTTTCCACCTTATACGTGGACAGATCATACCCCTTTTGTTCCGCTTTGCGTACAATAGCAGCCGCCAAAGGATGCTGAGACCATCTTTCAATGGCTGCAGCCAAGCTGAACCATTCCCGGTTATCTTGATGCAGACTTTCTGTTTGAGATCTTGTATCCTGGTAAGGGATTATGTCTGTCACTTCTGGAACGCCTTTGGTTAAAGTCCCTGTTTTGTCAAACGCAACCGCAGACAAGGTTCCAGCTTGTTCCAGATAGACACCGCCTTTAATTAACACCCCATGTCGCGCAGCATGACCAATGGCCGTCACAATGGCAACGGGTGTAGAAATCACCAAGGCACACGGGCAAGCAACCACCAACAGGGCTAATCCGCGGTAAATCCAGTCATGCCAATCCCCGCCGAAAAATGAAGGGGGGATGGTTATAACCGCCAAAGCAATCAACATGACGATAGGAGTATAATACTTGGCAAAACGGTCGATAAAGGCTTGAGAAGGTGCCCGTTCCGACTGTGCTTCTTCTACCAGGTGAATGATTTTGGCAATCGTCGTATCCTCACTCTTTTTAGTCACTTCCACTTCCAAGACGCCATCTTCATTCAGCGTGCCCGCAAACACCTCATCACCCTTGGACTTGGCTACCGGGATAGATTCACCTGTAATCGCCCCCTGATTAACCGTTGAAAAGCCCTTCACCACCCGGCCGTCCATGGCAATCTTTTGTCCGGGTTTGACGATCATGATATCTCCCACCCGGATCTCCTCCACAGGAACCTGCATCTCCTCGCCTTCACGGCGGATCACAGCTTCTTTGGGTGCAATCCCCATTAAAGAGCGGATGGATTGACGGGCTTTATCCATAGAGTAAGTTTCCAGCGCTTCACTAATGGCAAACAGGACCACCACCATTGCCCCTTCTCCCCACTCACCAATGGCTGCCGCACCAAATATGGCCACCGTCATTAAGGTTTTCATATCAAATCGCAATTGAAGAAGATTTTTAAGGCCCTGAATAAATAATGCATAACCGCCAATCACAATAGAGGAGGCAAAGGCAAGCCAGGAATAGGTGTTTCCTTCTCCATACACCAAATAAAACGTCCATCCCAGGATCAATAAGGCGCTGGACAATATGGTACGTTGGGTCCCTTTGTTTCTCCATAACGGGATGCGGGTCATTTCTTCGTTCTCATGATAGACCCTTAAGCTCTCGAATGCTCCCGCTTTCTCCAATTCAGCGATAGAGGGGTTCCCATACACTGTGATTTTGGAGGTGGCAAAATTCACTTTGGCATCTTGCACGCTGGATAATTTTTTCACATTGCGCTCAAACTGAGCGGCGCAATCCGCTCAGGTAAAACCCTGGACCCGGTAAGTTCTTTTTTCGGCCATGGCCTTAGCTTCCTTTCTGTTCCCGGCTATGTTCATGAGCAATCCGGATCAACTGTTTCACATGGTCATCATCTAATGAGTAAAACACTAACTTGCCTTCTTTCCGGTATTTGGCCAAGCCCATATGACGTAACAAACGCAGGTGGTGGGAGGCTGTCGCGGTCGAGGAACCAATAATATGCGCCACATCACAGACACATAATTCATCTTCCTGGCTTAAAGCATAGGCGATCTTCATCCGCGTCTCGTCGGCCAGTGCCTTAAATATAAGGGCCATCTCTTGTATATCTTTTGTTACCATCCGCTGTTTCAAACGATTGACCTTTTCCTCGTCATAACAAAAGATCTCACATTGATCTTTTTCAACCATCAATTGCCACCCCTTTTATTCAAACGTTTGTTTTATTATTATAATATCTCCAAGCGAAGACACTGTCAAATATTTATTTGAATATCTTATGATTTAGGCATCTTCTCTGCCTAAAATTCAGAATTGTTCCACGGGAAACATTTATTCCCTTACAGGGTTGACATTCTGCCATGTGCCCCAAAAATACAAAAAAAGAAGCCCCTAGTTAGAGGCTTCCTTTCAACTGTTAGTCTCGTAACTGATTCCAAAAGCGCAAGATGTCGTTGGACAACATCAGTTCCAACTCAACTTGTTTGGAAAACTCGTGTGCAGACTGTCCTTGCAAATACCCAAAATATCCTTTCAGTTCCTCCAGTTTTTTGCTCTCCACTTCTATCCCTCCTAAGAGTATTACATGTTTTTCTGTATCTCTATCTAGGTTTATTTTTTAATAATACAAAGAAATACGTCAATTGTAAATAAGATATTTAAACATTTCGAAAAATTAATGAGTGTTACTTTTTTCCTCTTCAGACACCATTACAATCAAAATCTTGTTCATTTGAATATGATATGTTATGACCATATCGAAAATAGGTCGTGGGTTCCCATTCAACTGGACCCGCCCACACCAAGAGGACAACATACCAATTTAGTAGATGCAGCGATTGCCGAAGCGCCATTCCATGATTTAGACAGAGAGATCCACTGGATCGGCAGGGTGCGGGGCTGGCGGGGATTCAGGATCACTGGTGACCACGCTGGATAATATTGCAGTCGGTCTGCTCTTTGCCGGCTCTTCCCAGGCTACCATTGTCAATCAAATCGAAAATGTCCGGGCCCTGTTGGGAATCGAAGTAGCGGAAGAGATGCTTTAGCGCAAGATGATAGCGGATAAGGGGATCCAGCTATGAATGCGTCTTAAATCATTGGCTCATTGTTGTGCCCGGGCTTTACGAATATTTTCCAAATGCTCTTTATAGGTCTCGGCAAAATAATGCTCCCTTGTCCCATCGTTTTTGAGGACATAATATTTAAATTGATGCTTCTCAGGTTTTAACGCTGCCAGTATGGAGTCGAGACCGGGATTGGCAATCGGTCCCGGTGGCAGCCCTTCATGTTGATACGTGTTATAAGGGTGATCAATCTCCAAATGCTCGTACAAAACACGCTCAACATGTTCCCCTAAAGCGTATTGGACCGTAGCATCGACCTGCAGTTTCATCCCTGCTTCAAGGCGGTTGTGCAGTACGCCGGCAATGGTTCTTCGTTCGCTGTCTACCGCTGCTTCCCGCTCAATGAGGGAGGCTAAAATAACGATGTCATAAAAATGATAGGGACTGTCCTCAGCTAGTTCCTTCCAATCTTGATACCGGCGTTCAAATTCCCTTAACATGATCCTGATAATCTCTTCCTCGTCCGCGCCCTGGGGGATGTGATACGTCTCAGGAAATAAAAAGCCTTCCAGTCGGTAAGGACGATCCTCCTTTTCGGGAATATCGCGGACAAAAGTGATATCGCTAAAATCACCATGGTTAATAAGCTTTAAAAACCGGTGTTGATCGACCAAACCGGCTTCGGCCAAACGTTCAGCCACTTGCTCAACAGTTAATCCTTCCGGTATAGTGACCAATTCGCTCTCTGCATAAGTCTGACTTTCTAAATGTGCCACAATGTCTGGCATAGACATGCTTGGAGATAAATGATGGCGCCCTGCCTTAAAATTAACACCGCCTTGCATACGGACAAAAAAATAAAAAATATCCTCGTTTCTAATTAACTGCTGCTCCTTTAAAATCGAAGCAATTTCCCGGCCCGAGGCCCCTTCAGGGATGTTAACTTCAACAACCTGTTCACTGTGGGGATCAACCGGCTGCAGGCTTTGATACACATAAACACCAAGTGTGGCCGTACTTAAAAACAAAAGGACGGCTGCCACAACTAATTTGTTTGCATAAGGATGAATGAAGGTAAGCAGTATATGGCTGCTTCCTTTTCTTTGTGCGGTGAGGGGCTTATTCGGCATTTGCTGAGGTATCCTCCTTCTGATCATTCACACTTCTCTTAATCAGAATGAGTGTGCGTCCCTTGTGTCTGTTATTTTATTTTAATATTTAGAATTTTTTAATCGACACATTTCACTATTCAAAGTAATACAACTATGGCGGGAGCGTGTGGGAATCGAACCCACCAGGGACAGCACGTGCCCCCCACTCGGTTTTGAAGACCGGGGCGACCACCAGGTTCGCATCCGCTCCCATTCTAACTAACAACAAGGATAAGCATCATGGGCAAGCATGGTCTATAATACAAAAAAAATGCTGAAAAATCAAGAGCAAACCTTAGCGTAGGCTATCCTATTTGAATCAAGCTGTTCCCTCTTGTACAATGATGAGAGAAAAGTGTTACTTATAAAGGAGGGCATGGTTATGTCAATACCTTTTAAGATAGAAATGGCCCCAAACAGACTGATACGTGGTGAGTTGTTTCCTGCACACGAGCCCCCTCAAGGAACCATCATTATTTGCCATGGTTTCAAAGGATTTAAAGATTGGGGTTTTTTCCCCTATGTTGCTAACACCCTTTCATCCTCCCTCCCACTTCATGTGATTACATTTAACTTTTCACATAACGGAGTAGGAGATAACCCCTATGAATTTACTGAGCTAGAGAAATTCGCGAAGAATACATACACAAAAGAACTGGAAGATTTGGACACATTGGTTCAAGCGGTCCGCAATCACACTCTTCCATTGGAAAATGCACAAAAGAACATTGAACTGATGCCAGAACCCCTTTTTCTGCTCGGTCACAGCCGAGGAGGCGGTGTCAGCCTTATTTACGCCTTTGATCATCCAGAGTGGATTGCGGGTGTGATCAGCTGGAATGGAATTACCAATGTGGATCTGTTCACAGAGGAGCAAAAACACGAGATGCGCGAGAAAGGACGCACCTTTATCGATAATGCCCGGACAGGCCAGAAGATGCCCATAGACCTGGAAGTTATTGAAGATATAGAAGCTAATCAGGCGCGTTTTAACATTGTAGAAAGAGCCAAAACAACCCATGTACCCATATTTTTGATCCAGGGTACGGACGATCATCCCCGACTAATTGAGGGGTCACAAACACTGGTCAACGCCAATCCACAAATTCAGTGGATAAAAATTCCTGACGGGAATCATACCTTCAATGCTGTTCACCCCTTTGCAGGTGAAACAAAACCGTTATACGAAGCGATTAAGCATACCGAAGAGGCCATCAAGTCCATAATGCAAAGGAGATAATCAACATGGGTACGAGTGACATAAACAACACAGGGACACATCCCCATTTCACCATTGGCATTGCTGGACACATCGATCACGGCAAGACCACTCTGACCAAAGCATTAACCGGACAAGATACAGACCGGCTTAAAGAAGAGAAAGAACGAAACATCTCCATCGAATTAGGCTTTGCTTCGTTCACCCTTTCAAACGGCCATACTGTGAGTGTCGTTGATGTACCTGGTCACGAACGTTTCATCCGGCAAATGGTGGCTGGCGTGGCTGGTATCGATATGGTTTTGCTTGTTGTTGCTGCCGATGAAGGCGTCATGCCTCAAACCAAGGAGCATTTGGACATTTTAAATCTCCTGAATGTAAACCGCGGACTCATTGTCATTACTAAGGCAGACAAAGTGGATGAGGAGTTTATTGAGTTGGTGACCGAACAGATAAAGGAAGAAACAGCCCATACATTCCTAAGTAACAGTCCAATCGTAGAGGTGGACAGTTTGAGCGGGCGTGGTATCGACCGCTTAAAGCAGGAGATTGAGAATCTCCTGGCCAATCTTCCTTCCCGCCCCACCTCAGGCATTGCCAGACTCCCTATTGACCGCGTTTTTTCCAAAAAAGGGTTTGGCACCATTGTCACGGGAACACTATATCAGGGAAAAATCAGTGTGGGGGACGAGATGGAAATCCTCCCTCAAGGATTACGAGTGAAGGTACGCCAGCTGCAGGTGCACGGATCTGACCAAGAACAGGCCTATGCAGGTCAAAGAGTGGCTGTCAATCTTTCTGGTGTTGACAAAGAGGAGCTTTCCCGCGGTGACGTGCTCGTGACCCCCGGCAGCCTAGAAAGTACGCAACGCATCGATGTGGAAGTCACCCTCTTAGATCATCTAGATTTTACTATTAAACAGCGCAGTGATATCCGCTTGCACCTCGCTACTTCTGATATTCTAGGCCGCATCATTTTCTTTGACCGCAATGAATGCCAGCCGGGTGAGACGTGCTTTGCCCAGCTGGAATTAAAAGAACCAGTGACCACATTGTTTGAAGACCGTTTTGTCTTGCGCCGCCCTACCCCAATGACAACCATTGGCGGAGGGATGGTCATCGATCCCTATGCCACTAAGCACCGCTTCGGACCAGAGACCATTAAGCTGATTGCCGCCAAAAAAGATAAAGACGTGTCGGCCAGGGCCAAACATATTTTAGGTGAAGCGGGTATGCTCACTCTGGATGAGCTGACCCGCCAGCTGGGCATTTCTCCCGTTGATTGGCAGCGGGAGATCGACCATCCTGCTCATCAGGGACTGAAACAGATCGAAAGCCAAACCAGTCCGTTGACTCTGGTCACTACTATGGACTGGTGGGAAGCAACCTGGAATCAGCTCCAAGATGACATGAAAAACTATCATCAGCGCTATCCCCTCCGGGAAGGACTGGACCGCAAGCAGGTGCAAAACAAGTACTTTCCACAGTTAAACACAGCCCAATGGAACTTAGTCCTGCAGCAGGCGGAAGTTGAGGGGCGTGTTCAAGTGAGAAACGAAGCCCTGGCCATGCCGGGCTTTGAACCCATGCTCCGACCAAAAGACAAAGAGATCTGGCAGAAGGTCAACAGCATCATGCTTGAGAAGCAACTTGAAGTTCCCCCTTGGGAGGAACTGCTGCCTACACAGATGCCACAGGACGTGCACCTTGATCTGCAGCAATGGCTGGTGCGCTATGAGTATATGGTTCCCCTTGATGAAGGCCGTTTTCTCAGCCGGGAAGCCTTTGATAAGGCTGTTCAGCGTCTGAAAAGCAATACGGGTAAGTCCTTTACCATTCAAGAGGCGAAAGACATTTTTAACACTACCCGCAAATATTTGATTCCTTTCTTAGAAACGCTGGATAAATTGGGCTACACCACCCGTAAAGAAAACAAACGCTACTGGAAACAGCGGAACAGCTAAATCTATGAACTTATTTAAACAAGAAAGCTCCCAGAGTACGGGAGCTTTCTTGTTTATTCACCCATATAGATGATTTTTTATGTGGATCATTCTTTTACAAGCGGGGCACTACAATGGGGATGTTGCCTTCTTCACCGGAGTTGGAATTATCGTCATTATTCTCACCGTTTCCTTGGCCGCCATCTCCTCCATCATCACTGCCATCCGGTGATCCTTGATCTCCCCCATCCTCTCTTTTATCATTACCTTTTTCCGGCTTTTTCTCGCCCCGTCTTTCTTCTCCTTTTTGCCTATCTCCTTCTCTTCTCTCCTCTTTCTTTTCTTCCTGTTCCTCCTGTTCCTCTTCTTCTACCCCTTGTACTTCTTCTACCTCTTCTTCTTGTTCTTCTGCGTTACCGCCAAACATTTCACGGAGCCAGTTTAAAAATTCCTCTTCATCCATATCTTCCGGACGTCTGAAGAACGGATACTCGGATGAGATCACCACTGTAGCCCGGTTGGAGACAGGCCCTTCTTCACCCGTTTCGGTATTGACTGGTGCCACTTCATAGCTGTAGCGTTCGTTCAATTGGACATTGTAATCACTCCAACTCTCACCCTTGCCGATCGTGGCCACCAGTGAACGTGAGCCAGTGGCTTCATTAATACGGTAGATATTATAGGCGACCCGTTCATCTGCCTGTTGTGTAAATTCCAGGTCAACCGCAAACGTAAACTCACCGGTCAGACGCAAGAATGCTTTTAAGTCTGTAATTTGCTGCAAGCGAACGGGCGGTTTTAATTCCTCAACGCCTGGCGGACGCTCAAACTGTTTAACCGGATAGTTGGCCAGCACTTGTGACATTACATGTTTATACAGCTGGGCCGGCAATCCTCCGCCGGTTGTGTTGATAGCATGCCGCTCATCGGTGCGGTCAAATCCCATCCACACCGCAGCCGTAAAGTATGGGGTGTAACCCACAAACCATGCATCCTGGTTCCCTTCCGCTTTATCATATTGATGGGTGCCAGTTTTACCGGCCACCGGATGGGCAAATTGGGCATTACGTCCCGTTCCGTTCTTGACTACATTGACCAGCATCTCCGTCATGTACCAAGCGGTTTGATCGCTAATGACGCGCGTGTGCTGAGGTTGGTGCACAGCCACAGTATCACCGCGCTGGTCGACGATTTTCTCAATCGTATACGGCTCCATAATGACACCATGGTTGGCAAAAGCTGAATAGGCCCTGGCCATAGACAGGGGGGAGGTTTGAACGCCCCCTCCCAACGCAACCGCCAGGTTCACACTGGGCTCTGTTTTGATACCAAAGTCCTCAGCTGCCTGCAATCCTTTACTCAGTCCAATTTCGTTCAGCAGCCAGACAGCACCCGCATTGAGCGACTGTTCCAAAGCATACATCATGGTGACTGGACCATAATAACGTCCGGTATAGTTCCGAGGGGTATACCCGTTATAATTCCTCTGCTCATCCCGGACAATAGAATAAGGATTCCAGCCTTCCTCCAAGGCAGGGGCATAAACGGCAATGGGCTTCATGGCCGAGCCTGGAGAACGGGCATCCCGGACTGTCCTGTTTAATCCCCTGGGCTGATAATCCCTTCCTCCTGTAGCAGCCAAAATAGCCCCTGTATGGTGATCCAGGATCACCATACTGCCCTGCACGATTTGTTCTGGACCGTTGGGTGGGAACAGTTGGTCAGCAAACGGACCATCTGCCCGGAAAGCTTCATGCATAATCTCTTGGGCCCGGACATCCAGCGTGGTGTAAATCTCATAGCCCCCTGTGTAAATATCATCAATGGTTAATCCATATAATGCCTTCGCTTCCTCCAGCACCATATCCACAAAGGTGTTCAGAGCTGCGTTCTTTGTTGAACGCTGCGGGTTAAGCTCCAACTCTGTTTCAGCTGCAAGCTTACGTTCTTCTTCTGTAATAATTCCCTGCTCTTGCATAATCTGCAAAACCAGCTGACGGCGCTGTTCACTGCGCTCCCGGTTTTCTTCCTCAAGGGGATTATAATGATTGGGTGCTTTAGGGAGTGCAGCCAGCAAGGCTACTTCCCCGATAGTTAAGTCGTTCAGGTCATCCTTGCCAAAGTATGTTTTCGCGGCTGCTTTAATCCCATGTGCCCCGGCACCCAAGTAGATATAGTTTAAATACATCTCCAAAATCTCGTCTTTAGTGTAGCGCCGTTCCAGATTAATAGCAATCAAGGCCTCCTGCAGCTTGCGCATGTAGGTCCGCTCATGGGAAAGGAACACGTTTTTAGCAAGCTGCTGGGTAATGGTACTTCCACCTTCTACTGTTCTGCCAGCCATCAAGTTCCGGACAAAAGCACGGGCAATTCCTCGTATATCAATACCGTTGTGCTCATAGAAACGTTGATCCTCTACGGCAATAAATGCGCTGCGAACCAGATCAGGAATCTCTTCTATCGGAACATATTCCCGGTTTTCAAAGTACAATTGATCCACCTGGTTGCCTTCACGGTCAAAAATCTTCGACGTTTGCCGCATGTCGAGCAATGATTCATCAATCTCGTAGTTTTTGGCCAATGTGATACCAATAAAAGCCAGTAACGATAAGGCCAAAACCAGGCATAAAACGAGCAAGGATAAGGCGACATATCTATAGTTAATTTTGGGTTTGCGTTTTCCTATTCTCTTCCTCTTTCCCTTGGATTCCATTTCACTCATCATGGTCCCTCCTCTAACGACCAAATGACATCTCAGTCAAAAGATATCATACCTTATTTCGAAGCACTTGCCTAGTTTATGAGGATGGCTATAACTTGGAAAAATTTTGAGGATTGGCTTTTTGAGGGGGAGAGGGTCTTTTATTATAATAGAATATGAAAAAATTGGACGAAGGAGGAAACAAGATGAGGCTCACCGTTTATCTTGCCGGACAGATCCACAGTCCGTGGCGTAAAGAATTTAAACAGCTGGCTGAACAGAGAAAACTTCCTGTGGATTTCGTCGGTCCAATGGATAACCATGAACGCTCAGATGATATTGGTGAAGAAATTTTGGGCCCGCAGCCAAATGCCATTCTGAAGGATGAAGCAGCCTCCCAGATTAATAATTTGCGCACCCGGGTCTTAATGAATAAAGCTGATGTGGTGGTGGCTGTATTTGGCGAAAAGTATAAACAGTGGAATGCAGCCATGGATGCTGGGATCGCCATCGCTTTAAATAAGCCCCTCATCCTGGTACGGGCCAAAGAACTGCATCACGCTTTAAAAGAAATTGCCAATCATGCCCAGGTTGTTGTAGAGACACCGGAACAAGCCATTGAAGCGCTCGCTTATATCTTTGCTGCCGAGTAATGCTTCAGCTGTCCAAACAGGAGTAAAACGATATCTCGAAATAACTGGGAGCGATCGATGTATCCTTGCGTCAGGATGCCGATGGCTCCTTCTTTTTGCCGCACATTGGTTTGGTGCGCATACCTATCGATTACAGTACCCAATTCTTGTCCTCTTCGAACCGCCTCCGCTATTTCAGGCGGAAGGGGTATACGGAGGCCCCCGGCTATATAGGTTTGTCCTGCTTCATCTATCAAAGCGCCCCAGTTCGTCAGTAATAAGCCGTATGAGCTCTCCTGCACGCCCCCTTCCAAGCCAATGCAAACCGCTGCCGGTGCTTTTCTTTTCAATGCCCGGCAACGGT
Organism: Caldalkalibacillus thermarum; assembly: GCF_014644735.1. Lineage (NCBI taxonomy): Bacteria > Bacillati > Bacillota > Bacilli > Caryophanales > Bacillaceae > Caldalkalibacillus > Caldalkalibacillus thermarum. The sequence goes on from NZ_BMKZ01000010.1 coordinate 70,560, forward strand.
TCAGAGCGCCTTGAATCGTTTCCTCATCGGAACGGGGTTGGGCCGATACCCCCGATGAAACAGCGTGTCCCTGAACCCTTATCCCTTCCAGTGTAAAAGCATTTCCACAACGTTCTTTCTCCAGGCGGATGATGTGGGCGACCGCCATCTCCACGGCTTTAATTTTCGCTGGATTTTCACTGCCAACGTAGATGACGCTGTTGCTGAGCATTTCCATTTTCCTTTCTGTTTGCTGGACAGTATCTGAGCTATGGTTATCTGTTCTTTACCTCTTTTTAATTAATTCCACTGTGTTTCGGTCCAATTTTTTGACCAAGGCAACCAATAGTTGTTTAGCAGCCATGATATCGTCAGTATGGGCGATGGCCGCATGACTGTGAATATAGCGGGCACAAATGCCGATCACAGCGCTTGGCACCCCGCTGCCGCTGGTATGTATCCGCCCTGCATCCGTTCCTCCCTGGGAAACAAAAAACTGATACGGTATGCCTTCCGTCTCCGCTATATCTAAAATAAAATCGCGCAAGCCCGGGTGGGTAATCATGGAACGGTCATAGAGCCGCAACAGAACGCCATGACCAATTTTGCCAAACCCGTCTGTGGTGCCGGGCAAGTCGTTGGCCGGACCGGCATCAAGGGCAAAACCTATATCGGGATTGATCAGGTGAGTGGCCGTTTGTGCTCCCCTAAGGCCCACTTCTTCTTGCACAGTGGCCCCCGAAAAGATGTGGTTAGGCAGTTGCTCTCCTTGCAGTTCTTTTAATAATTCTATAGCTAGACCGCAACCATAGCGGTTATCCCACGCTTTAGCCATAATCTTTTTTCCATTGGCCAGCGGGGTAAACGGACAAACGGGGACAATTTGCTGACCTGGGCGGACGCCAATCTTTTCAGCGTCTTCTTTATCGTCGGCACCGATGTCAATAAACATCTTTTGGATCTCCATTGGTTTTTTACGCTGCTCTTCAGACAAGACATGAGGGGGAATCGAGCCGACAACCCCTTCAACCGGGCCATGATCCGTGATAATATGTACACGCTGTGCCAACAGGACTTGACTCCACCACCCGCCTAAAGGCTGAAACTTGATAAACCCTTCATCAGTAATATGGGTGACCATAAAACCCACTTCGTCCATATGGCCGGCAACCATGATGCGCGGCCCCTTCTCTTCTCCGCGCTTTACACCAAAAATACTGCCCAAATTGTCTTGGATGATTTCATCGCTGTACTTGCTTAATTCTTCTCGCATAATGGCCCGCACCTCATGTTCAAATCCCGGTGCTCCCGGCGTTTCCGTCAAACGCTTATACAAGTGCAAAAGTTCCTGGTCCATGCCGCACGCTCCTCTCTGTTCTTGAGATTGAAAGACAGATGCTTATTTTTTTCTGCTTTCTGTATCTTTTTTTATTATATCTTTTTATTGTTTATGTTTCACGTTCTCTTTCACATTAAGGCAAGGAAACCCTGGTTCATATGGGGATTAATAAGCAAAAGGAGCACCTTGACGATGCTCCTTTTTATGACCTGACCCCTTAATGGCTCAACAGCCTTCCGGTCAGAAACAGGGTGTCCACACCCCGTTTAACGAGCAAAAATATGATTGCCAATGCGCTTAATTTGTGGACGGCTCCAAATCCAGCCCGATGTTGCTGTATCCGGGTTGAAGTAATACAAGGCTCCCTCTGACGGATCCCAACCGCGAATGGCGTAATAAACAGCGCGGTACGCATCACGGTTAGGGCGCTGGTAGTATTGTCCGTCAGCAACTGCCGTAAAGGCCCGGGGTTCAAAGATAACCTCTTTAACGGTATTGGGGAATTTTGGAGATTTGAGACGGTTTAACACCACAGCGGCTACAGCCACCTGACCTTCAAATGATTCACCACGCGCTTCACCATAGACCAGTTTAGCCATCATTTCAATCTCATCCACGGTAAAGGTATTGGCCCGCAAGGTGCGCAAAGTCTTCAAGTCGACAGATCCAGTAACTGGAAGACCATACTGGCGTTGAAATTGAGCAACGGCCTGACGAGTCTGTGCACCAAATATACCGTCCATGTTCAGCTGATACAGGCCTAACTGTTGCAGGCGGTGTTGCACATCCCAAACAACTCCGCCCCGGTCACCCTGTTGTACAATTGCTTCTGACGCTTCAGCCTGATGAACATCGCCCAAGGTCATGCCCAGCACGACGGCAAAACCTAGAGCGGTCATCAGGAGAACTTTATACAAATTCATCATGGTTTCTCCTCCCTTAAAAGGTCTGTTGAATATGGGGCCTGGCCTGCATATTGGCCTTGCCCAGTATTCGTTTCCGTTGTACACCCTATTAAAATTTGTGCACCCTGTTTATAGATAAAAAAAGTCTTTTTCATTCTTGAAAAAGACTACCATGAGTATATAAGGGATCTCCTCCAGACTCAATAGGAGTCTGGAGGTAACGTTACCAATCAATGGAGATGGCATAGGGCAAAGGATCCCGGTAACCTGCTTCTTTAAAGCCTTTAATCCGCAGGCGGCAGCTGTCACATTGCCCGCAGGCCACCTCTCTCCCCTTATAGCAGGAAGTGGTCAGGTGATAGGGGACACCCAGCTTCATTCCCCAGGCAATGGTTTCCGCTTTGCTTAAATGCACAAGTGGTGCGTCAATGGAAATCGCTTTTCCCTCCACACCTGCTTTGGTCCCGAGTTGAATGGTACGGGACAGACTCTCAATAAATTCAGGGCGGCAATCGGGATAGCCGCTGTAATCAACCGCACTCACCCCGATCATAATCTTCTCAGCCCCCACGACCTCAGCATAGGCCGCAGCCAGAGACAAGAAGATGAGATTGCGCGCTGGTACATACGTGACCGGGATACTGCCATCTTCCCCTTGATCAGGCACATCAATGGCATCATCAGTTAAGGCACTGCCGCCTATGTCCCGCAAAAAACGAATATTGACGATTCGGTGATCAGCGGCCTGGTAATATTGGGCAATCTTTTTGGCTTGTTCGACCTCCCGGCTGTGCCGCTGGCCGTAATGAAACGTAAGGGGATATAAGGCGTAACCCTGATCATGGGCAATGCCCATACAGGTGGTGCTGTCCAAACCACCGCTTAAGACAATGACCGCTTTTTTGCTCATGCTACCCTTCCTTTCCTGTATACTCCCGATCCCTTACCTGTCCAGACCACTTGTCGTTTTAGACATCTGTCACCACAAATGTTACCACAGAGATCACAAATGTTACCACAGAGATGTTGATCAAACTCCCCTTTTATCCGGATCCCAAATGATTTTATGCAGCTGTAAACTGACTTTCACGTGGGCCAGACCGTGGCTTAATACTTTTTCCACCAGTTTATGGGGTGGCATCGTCTCCCACACTGGACTCATCAACACAGTGCCCTGCTGATGGTAACGTTCCATCACTTCCAAGGCGCATTGAAAGTCCTCATCAGAACCGATCACAAACTTAATTTCATCCTGTTCCTTTAAATGGTCAAAGTTGGTGTGAATCATCCGCTCCATTTCCCCGCTGCCAGGCAGCTTGTAATCCATAATGAAACGGACCTTTTTGTTCCACATGGGATCCTGTTGCCGCAGTTCAGCAAATGGGGTGAGATCAATCGCCCCATTGGTTTCAATATGGATATCCTCGAAGGATTCCAAATAACTTAGAAAATGAATCAGAGCAGCCGACTTATGACCGTGAATTAATGGTTCACCGCCGGTAAGGCAGATAGCCCGGCTCGTGTAGGTCTGTACTTTCTGTGCTATCTCTGCCACGGTGGCTTCAAACTCCGGTTTGGCTGGGGCATAACTGTAAGGTGTATCACACCAGACACAACGCAAATTACAATGAAACACACGCACAAACACCGTTGGAAACCCGGCTCTCAGCCCCTCTCCTTCCACGGTTTCGAAAATTTCAACCATGGGAATAGAGAAGCGTGCCATCTCCTCCGCTGTATATACTCGCTTTTTCCATACCAATGGTGGTCGTATTAACGTCACGTTTGCATCCTCCACCGCTTCAAAAATTCTAGGACAAGAGCCATACAAATTAAAGGCCCTGTTTCATTTGACCATACATAGTATACACTACATAACAAGGCATCTTCATCTCATCTGCGCCGATAGAATAGATTTTACCAGTGAAAACAGATACAATAAGGGCAAATGGTGCTGAAAGAGTTCAGGACACTGAGGAGGTTTTAGACAATGAAGTGGGGTCGCTTTTTGCTGGGCATGGCTGCCGGAGCCTTGGGAGGCTACCTGCTCTTCAAACGAACTCAGGATAGGCCCCTCTGCCCAGAAAAAATTATTGAGACACTGAAAAAACAATACAAGGAGCAAATGACTATTGTAGGCAGCTGGATTTATGTTGAACCACGCACAGAAGAAATGGAAGGTGTTCAGTACCGCATCTATCAGTGCGGATTGACAGGCTTGGTGGATGGAAAGCCTCGCTATTATGAGTTTAAAGTCGATGCAGATACCGGTCACGTGCTTCAAGTGGAGAACTGAAGGGGCCGGACGTTTGCAAATTGAACAGACTGGACTGGAATCCCTTGAAAAAATTAATAGACAAACCCGTTAAGCATTAACGGGTTTGCCTTTTCACCTACTCTTCCACACGCTGCATCAAATTTTTATCTTCGATGATTTTGCTAACCTCACCCTGTTCAGGAAAACGGTCGGATTCTTTCTTAGAAAAGACCCGGCTGCCATCCACATCCACCTCAAACACACCGCCGCTAGAGGGGATTAAGGTGATGCTTTCGATTTGACCTTTGAAATTGTTCATCAATTCTTCCGTCAAACTGACGGCTTTCGGCAGGAAATTTCACATCATGCAAAATTCGATTGATAATTTTTTCTTGCTCATGCAAGCTGCCTCCCTTATTGATTTTTCTTACCACATTATAGCTTGTTCGGCTGTCTAAAACAAATCTGGAGTATAAGAGGGATGGCTTCAGTTCATACTGTCATACTGGGGGGCATGTGAATGTTTTGGCTGACCCAAAATTTGGTTCACATCTTAATGAACGCTGTGATTATTTTGTTCATTCAGCTCATCGCTGTTGTTTTGGCCTCGCGGTTTGGCCTGTATGTCTGGTTGCTCAAGCGCATCTTTGCCTTCCGTGCGAGGGTGCTGAAGGAGAAGGCTAAAAAGGACGGGCGGCCTTCCCATTGACAAACAGAACCCCGTCTTTCCAGCTCAGTTGAGTTTCTTTATGCTTGCGCCAATCTCCCTTTTTTTTCAACTGGTCAATATAAGCAGAAATGGTCTCCCACATCTGATGCATCTTGATCCCCTCGGTTTGCTCGGAGAATTTGAGCATCAGTTCAAAGTTGTCCTGGTCCATTTTCATCAGCTCGCGGGCGATTCGGTCATACCGCTCCACTGTAACCGTCTCGCCCCGGTGCAGTGCCTGATGAAGATCGATAAAATCCTGCCTGGTTTGAAACAATAACATCTCGCGGTCCATGGACATGCTCCTAACTTTTCTCGCGTTTCACCGCAGCTACAATTTCCCCTGTTTTGTTCCATTTCAAAGCCCGGTAATCTTTATCGTGATAAAAGGTAAGCCACCACTCTTCCTTCATCACCTTGGGGACCCATTCTTGCTTAAAAAAGATGGAATCCATGGGATAATCATCATAAGCCATCACCCACAACGGGTTTTGATGAGCGTGGGTGGGCATTAAGTCGCCAAAATGAATCCCCTTTTCCCCCTCACTCTCATATAAAATCACAGCATGGCCGGCGCTGTGCCCTCCCGTATGGACCATCGTAATTCCTTCCGTAACCTTCATTTCGCCTTGGAATGGTACAACAAGACCGTGGACCGCCTCCCAATTTATTTTCCAATATGTATTTTGAGAACGGATATTCGGCTGCCGCATTTCATCCCATTCCACTTGAGAAACAATGTGCTTGGCATTGGGAAAGGCGGGCACCAGCTTGTCTCCCTCCCATTTGGTTAAACCGCAAGCATGGTCAAAATGAAGATGGGTCAAGAGCACATAATCAATATCTTCCGGTTTTAAGCCCAGTTCGGCCAGCGATGCTTCTAGCCGGGACTCTTGTGTAACCCCGAAGTTGCGTTTCTGTTTTTCTGTCAGTTTATTATAACCAATTCCCGATTCAATTAACAGGTTTAAACCTGCTGTTTGCACCAGAATAGGATCAGTACGCAACTCAATTTGATTGTTGTCATTACAGGGATATTTCCGGCTCCACAACGGCTTGGGCACTACCCCAAACATGGCACCCCCATCCAGATGTGTGACCCCTCCATCCAGCCAGGTTAAGGTTAACTTTCCCAGTTTCAATTGTTCCATCTCAACGCTTCCCCTCTCCCATGACCGCTTCACAACGGTAAATTTTCATCCCCTGGGCGGCAAATTTCTCTTCATACTCCGTCATGATGTTCCCTTCAAAATCACTGTTGTGCAGGTCAAAGGTGATGTTTTTCAAACGGAAACCATAATCTGAAAGGCTGTTCAGGGAAAACTCAAAGAACTTTTCATTATCGGTTTTAAGGTGAATCTCTCCATTTTCTGCTAAGATATCACTATAAAGGTCCAGAAAAGTATGATACGTAAGTCTCCTTTTGGCATGGCGGCGCTTTGGCCACGGATCACTAAAATTGAGGTAGATGCGTTCCACTTCGCCTGGGGCGAACAAATCGGTCAGTTGAGTAGCATTTTCACGGATCAAACAGCAGTTGTCCAGCTCAGTTTCTTGCCGTGCTGCGATCAGTTTACGCAAGGCAACGCCCAGCACGCTGCTGTTAAGTTCCAGGCCGATAAAGTTAATGTGCGGATGGGTCTTCGCCATCTCTATGATAAACTGGCCTTTGCCTGTTCCAATTTCAATATGTATGGGATTGGTGTTATTGAAAAACTGATGCCATTTTCCTCTCCATTCATGCGGCCGAGGAACAACAAGATGCGGATTGTTTTTGATTTCTTCTTCTGCCCATGGTTTTCGTCTCATGCGCATAAAATTGCTTCCTCCTATCACTTGCCTTCAACCTTGATTCTAAGTTTACCACAGGTGGTCAGTCTTGCAAAATCAAGGTGAAGCTTGCGCAGAAGGAAGCTATTGGGCAGATTGTTTGGTTGTTCCGGGAGGGTTCAACTCTTTGTTTGCTTGCCGGGAAAGGTAATGCTGTCCAGCATATAATCAAATATAAACTGATACCGGTCAGCCACAGGTTCAGCAAACTGCAAGAGAACAATGATGGCTTGCTCATTTTCCTCTATATAATAGAGTTCAAGTTGATCACGGGCATCGTACAAGTAATAAATAAAGCCTTCGCCATTCTCCACCTCAAACGTATTGTATAATTCGTACCCTTGCTCCAACACCGCGTGCTGATACTGGCTAATAACCTCACCATTCTCTGCAAGGTATACCTTAAAGCTGGCTTGATCCTCAGGATGTTGAAAGAGGAGGAAGCCTTCTTCCTCTGTGACCTTAAGTCTTGAATCATACTCCAATTTAATCCATTCAGTGGCATAGGGTTGCATGGTTACCTCTTCTTCATAACCCTCAAATCCCAAAGTGACAACCTTTTGTTTAGCAGTAGGGGTGAGTGCAGGCGGATCATCGTCATCAGGAGGTCTCTCCTCAGAAGGGGCAGGTTCGTTAGTGTCAGAGGCAAACCATTGGCACCCTGCCAAAGCCAGGAGACAACAAAATGAGACCACAATCACTTTTTTGTTAGGCATTGGCACTCCCCCCTCCCTTCATAACCTGTCTACCATTTTACATCCTAAATTTTACAAATACAATAGATAAGCTTTTGGCAAAAAACGAAATGATCTTCTTTATTTTATTAGACGCGGGAAACGATTAAAAAGTTTCAAATTTCGTTTTCTTTTTTGGCTGATTTATTTGTGGTATAATTCCTATAAAGATACTTGTAATTATCCTGTTTATATTAAGGAGTGAAACTATGACTAAAGTTGTCAATAATATTGCAGAACTGATCGGCGATACTCCATTGGTCCGTTTGAACCGGTTAACAGGAGAACATGATGCGACTGTCTATGTCAAATTGGAGATGTTTAATCCAAGCGGCAGTGTCAAAGACCGGGCTGCTTTTAATATGATCATCGAGGCCGAAAAACAAGGGCTGCTCAAACCGGGAGCCACGATCATTGAGCCCACCTCCGGCAACACGGGAATTGGCATCGCTATGAATGCCGCAGCCAGAGGTTACCGGGCCATTCTGGTTATGCCCGATACCATGACACAGGAGCGTATTAATCTGTTAAAAGCGTACGGAGCTGAAGTAGTGCTCACACCCGGAGAGAAAAAAATGCCTGGCGCCATCGAAAAAGCGTATGAACTGCTGGAAAAAATCCCAAACAGTTTTATGCCCCAGCAGTTCCAGAATAAAGCCAACCCTGATATGCACCGCAAAACAACAGCCCAAGAAATTATTAGACAAATGGAGTCAATTGGCATTGAACAATTGGATGCCTTTGTCGCTACCGCAGGCACAGGCGGAACGATTACCGGCACGGGGGAAACTTTAAAAGAGCATTATCCTGGATTAAAGGTATATGTCGTTGAACCGGCCGGCTCTCCCGTTTTATCAGGCGGAAAACCGGGCCCCCATAAACTGGTCGGCACCAGCCCGGGATTCATTCCTGAAATTTTGAACCAAGATGTCTATGATGAAATCATCCTCTGTACAGATGAGGAGGCGTACCAAGTGACACGGGACTTGGCCCGCAAGGAAGGCATACTGGTGGGGCCGTCTTCCGGTGCCTCCGTTTTTGCGGCTCTGAAAGTGGCCAAACGTCTGGGGAAAGGCAAAACAGTCGTATGTATTGCGCCTGATACTGGTGAGCGTTACCTGTCCAGCGATGTGTTTGATTTCGATTCATGATTTTATGTGATAAAAAAGGAGGACCACTTATGGCTTACGAATATGATGGTGTCAAGCAGTTGGACACGGAAGAAGTGATGGAAATCTTTAAAACCAAACCGAAGAATGTTGTCTTATTAGATGTTCGGGAACCCCATGAATATAATGCCGGTCATATTCCCGGCATTCAGCTTTTGCCTACCAGTGAGTTTATTGAGCGTTATGAACAGGAGTTGGACCCGGAAAAAGAATATGTCGTGGTCTGCCGCAGCGGCAACCGCAGCCACATGGTATGCAAATTCCTGCAAGAACAAGGATTCAAAAAATGTGCCAACTATGCCCAAGGCATGCTCGACTGGCCTGGCCCTTTTGAAACAGCCAACCTTCCACCTACTGGCGGCCAGCGCTGGTAAGTATATGGACAAAAAATAATAATTTTCAAGGCCTCTATAATGGACGCCTTTTAAGATGACTCTCTTTCTTCATCAGAAGCTTTTCAGCCCTTGCCATTGATAAAACTTGGCCACTAATCCTTCATAATCTAAGGATTGGTGGCCTTCATTATGGCGGCGAGCCAATGTTATACATCTAATACTTTTTTTAATTAAGGATTTCCAATAAAATTAGAGTGTAAATGTTTTTAAAGCATTATAGAGAGTTTAACACATACATATTTGAGGAGGAAAAAAGGACACAAATGACGATGATGAATATTGGCATTGATACCGATCAATTTATATTTTTATTCTCACTGCTCCTCATCACTGGAGTCCTGGCTGCAAAATTTTCATACAAATTTGGAGTTCCTGCCCTTATTTTGTTT
>NZ_BMKZ01000011.1 GCF_014644735.1 Caldalkalibacillus thermarum
TGAAGGGATTGGTTGGTTTTTAAAACAGGATAAGAAATGACCAAGAGAGTACCCTCAAACAATGAATCCGCTTACATCCATGATGGGGATAAAAAACTCTGCCCGGAAATACTTGACTCACACAGGGATTCCGCTCATCTTGACCTTTATGGTTGTGGTCGCATTTATCAATCTCTTTATCGGCAGTGCTTCCGCCAAATGGGCCATTATGGCGCCTATCTTTGTCCCGATGATGATGCATCTGGGCTATTCACCTGAATTGACCCAGGCTGCTTATCGTATTGCCGATTCAACCACCAATATCATTTCGCCATTGATGCCCTATTTTGCCATTGTGATCGCTTTTGCCCAAAAATACGATAAAAAAGTTGGAATTGGGACCCTCATTGCCACCATGCTGCCCTATGCCATTGCCTTCAGCATCATCTGGACGATCATGCTGATCATCTGGATGTTGTTGGGCATCGATCTTGGTCCTGGCTCTCCCCTTTATTACACCCGATAAAGCACATCTAGGAAAAATACTTGCCAATATTAAAGAAGCAGCCCGTGCGGCTGCTTTCATTTTTAAACCTTGAACGGCGACAAATCCAGCAACAATACTTCATAGGCGTCATTCATTTCCTCATCGTCCTCAATGGTGATCACTTTGTAGTCGATTTCCCCCAACCGCTGGTCTCCTTTGTATAAAATCACCCGTGTGGCGTAGTCTTCCAGTTTCAAATCATAACCCAGTTTTCTCAGGGTTAACAACAGCGTTTTATCCCAAGCGACCCGCCCTTCTTCAAATCGTAACTGCTGGCCGTATTTTTCTTCTAACAGATCCATTAACGTTGCCATCTCTCGTCCCCCTTATCACCCTCTTTTTTCCATCTCTATGTCATCTGCTATAAATAAAACAACAGAATGATCCAGCTCAATGGTGAACAGACCCTGATTGACCATGGACTTGACGATAAGCACCGTGATGCGTCGGCCCAATTCCCTGGCCGATTTCTAAGGCATGCTCAATGGCACAGGTCACAAAATCTTTAGCTACCCTCGCTGCTTCCAATACCGGCTGGCCTTTGGCCAGACCAGCAGCAATGGCGGCGGCAAAGGTGCAACCTGTTCCGTGGGTATGTTTGGTCTTGACCCGGTTGGCCCGTAAGTAGGTGACGGATTGTCCGTCATAGACCACATCGACCGATTCTTCATCCTCCAGATGGCCACCTTTTAAAATGACATACTGAACCCCCAGACTTTGAATGGCGCGGGCAGCCTCCTCCATGTCTTGCAGCGATTGAATGCCTTTTTGACCGATGAGCACTTCCGCCTCGGGAATATTGGGGGTAATCACAGTGGCCAGTGGAACAAGGGCCGTGCGCAACGCCTCAATCGCTTCCTGTTGGAGCAATGGTTGCCCGCCTTTGGCCACCATAACCGGATCAACGACAATGTTGTTCACCTGGTAAGCCTTTAATTGCTGGGCGACAGCCTCGATAATTTCGGCACTAAACAGCATACCGGTTTTAACAGCATCAACTCCGATGTCACTGAGTACGGCTTCCAGCTGGGCTTCGACCGCTTGCACGGTTTGGGGATACACGCCATGCACGCCCAGCGTGTTTTGGGCCGTTAAAGCGGTAATGACACTCATGCCATAAGTCCCTAATTCCTGAAAGGTTTTCAAGTCAGCCTGTATACCTGCACCTCCGCCACTGTCAGATCCGGCAATTGTGAGAACACGATAAACCATCATTACACATCCTTTCACAGCTTCATACTCATTTTCCAACGCACCTGTTTCTTCTCAAACAATCCTTTTTTACGTGACTCTTCTCTACTGAAAGCGCAATGGATCGAACATCTTAAGATTGACAGCAGGCTGGCGGCCTTCTATTATATCAGCAACCACCTTGGCTGTTACTGGACTTAACAAAATGCCGTTCCGATAATGACCGCTGGCCAGAATCACGTTAGGCTGATGGCGTAACCGGCCCAGAAGCGGATAGCCATCCTGGGTGGCGGGACGCAAACCAGCCCAGCAGTGAAACGGCTCTTTATCCTTCAGAAATGGAAACAGGTAACGGCTCCATTTGACCAGCCGGCTAATTCCTTTCTCCGTCGTGGAAGTGTCAAAGCCGGCAATATCTTCAGAGGCCCCACAGACGATGGTGCCGTTGCCCTTGGATAACACATAGCCCTGGCTGGAGAAAATAATGTGTTTGATCTCTTCCTGTCCTTGCTCATAAGCACAAATCTGGCCGCGGATAGGGAAAATGGGCAGCCGAAGTTGCAATGGTTCTTCAAAAAAGGAGGTCCAAGCCCCGCTGGCCAAAACACATTGATCTGTGCTGAAACACCCCTTCTCCCCGGTCTCAAGCAGCAAGCCATCTGCAGTTACCTCTTTGAACCGCACTTCCCCCGCGTGTTGTACAATATGAACGCCCATTTTCTCGCAGGCTGCCAATAACGCCTGGACAAAATCAGGGGTGTAGACATGGTGTTCATCGGGATAATATAAAGCGGCAACTGCTTCCTGGGTCAAGTGGGGTTCCAGGTTGCGCAACGCTTGGCCACGGACAATCTCGGCCTGTACTCCCCATTCTTTTTGCCATTCCAACCGGCTCTTTAAGGCTAATTCATCCGCCTCATGAAAAGCCAGATACAAACTGCCAGACCGAGTATATTCAAAAGCTAGTCCCGAGACAGTCCGCACTTCTTGTTGCCAGTCAGGGTACAGCTTTAAACTGTGGTGGCACAGGGTAAAAAAATCGTCCGGATCTTCCCCGATTTCTGAATAAGGGGCCAGCATCCCGGCAGCAGCTCCTGTCGCTTGTCCCCCGCATGCTGTTTTTTCTAATACGATAACCTTTAATCCGCGCTTGGCACACTCAAAAGCAATGCTCAGCCCAATAATACCTCCGCCTACAATGGTGAGCGGGCTGTGCGGCACTGCGGGCCTGGCCGGAAATGATAAGCTTTCCCTTTGTCTGGTTGTTGTTAAGATACCCATCATTAACCACTCTCTTATTTAAGAATAAAGTTTTGGGGGCTGCTGGCCGTTGCATATTTTTTCTTGGGAATCCGTCCAGCCAGATAAGCCAAGCGGCCTGCTTCAATGGCCAGCTTCATGGCCCGGGCCATCCGAACCGGATCCTTGGCTTTGGCTACTGGTGTATTCATCAGTACAGCATCGGCGCCCAGTTCCATAGCTTGGGCCACATCAGCAGCCGAACCTAACCCAGCATCGACAATGACGGGCACGTTGGCTTCCTCAATAATCAGGCCCAAGTTATAAGGGTTCAATATACCCAGTCCCGTTCCAATCGGTGCACCCCCAGGCATAACGGCAGCCGCCCCCGCTTCTTCCAACCGCTTACACAGAATCGGATCATCAGATGTGTATGGCAACACCACGAAGCCTTCTTTCACCAGCTGCTCCGTCGCTCTAAGTGTCTCCACCGGGTCGGGAAGCAAGGTTTTTTCGTTGGCGCTAATCTCCACTTTAATCCAGTCCGACAATCCTGAGGCCTTTGCCAAGCGGGCAATCCGCACCGCTTCTTCAGCTGTTTTGGCTCCGCTGGTATTGGGCAAATAGGTAAATGACATCCCTTCTAAATGTTGCAAGATGGCATCTTCATCCGGATGTTCTAAGTTAACCCTGCGAATAGCAAAGGTGAGTACCTCAGCTCCCGAGGCTTTAATCGCTTCAATTTGGACATATGGATTAGGGAAACGTCCCGTGCCCAGGAAAAAACGGGAATGTAAGGTTTTCCCGGCAATCACCAGCGGATCATTGCGCAACATAGATTCCCTTGATGCTTTGGCCGTCATCATTTAACCTCCCCCTACAAAGTGAACCAGCTCCACTTTGGACCCGGGCTCCAATTGATATTGCCCCCACATTGAGCGGTCCACGATATGGCCGTCTACTTCGGCAACCACATGTTGCTTATTTAACTGATAATGTTCGATAAGCTCTTCAAGCGTTTCACACTCCACCTGAGTCTCTTTTCCGTTGACGATTAACGTTTTCATGCTTTCACTTCCTTTGCACCGCTGTCCGTTAATTTGAGCACTGTCTGTTGATGGATAGGTTTACCGGACCGTTTCTAATTTGCGGGCAAAAGCGCGGGCTGCCTCTTTTACATTTTCAGCACCAACAATAGCGCTGACAATAGAGATGCGCTTGGCCCCTGCCTTCAGCACCTGATCCACATTGTGGAGCTTGATGCCCCCAATAGCGACAAAAGGAATGCGAATATGTTCCACCACTTGCCGCACGTACTCCAGACCAACGGGATCGACCACATCTTCTTTGGTGTTGGTGGGAAAGACGGGGCCAACTCCAATATAATCGGCACCTCCTTCTTCCGCCCGTTTAGCTTCCTCCAGATTGTGGGTGGAAATGCCGATGATTTTATCGGGGCCCAAAATTTTGCGGGCCTCTTCCAGCGGCAAATCATCTTGTCCTAAATGAACCCCGTCTGCATCAACGGCCAGTGCAATGTCGACATGATCGTTGACAATGAAGGGAACCTTATACCGGTCACATAAAGCTTTCAGTTGACGGGCCATGTCTAACAGCTCTCTCTTGGTTTTCTTCTTTTCCCGCAATTGAACCATATCGGCACCACCCTGAATAGCCTCTTCAATGACCTCCAGATAATGTCGATGCGGATAAAACTGTTCCCCTGTAATGACGTATAAGGAAAAATCCTTCATGACCGAACCCCCCTTTAAAATAGAAAAACCACTTTCTGCACGCAAGAAAGTGGAATCAGGTTCTTTAGCACCGGATTCGACTTCCCTGCGCTGGCATTACCCAGATCAGGTAATAAGGGTCTCTCTCAGCCCAAACAGGCACCCCTAGTCGATTGCACCATTCATATTCCCTTTTACTTTAACCATACCTTTAGTTAGGAGTTATGTCAATCAATCGTTGACGAAAGCGCGAAGGTGTCGTTAAATAAAGGAGAATAATAAAGGAGGAGTCAGCATGCTCAAACAAGCTGAGAAACAGGTGATACAGCCCGTTAACAGAGAATCTCTGCTTCCTGATGAACGGCATATTGATCCCTGGGAATCCTTGTTTCGCCGCAACGAGCTGGGGACAAACAGGCTGACCAGTGTAGAGTTTACCGTAACCAACCTGTGTAATTTGCGTTGTGAACACTGCGCCGTTGGCGATGTGCTAACTGTGAAAGAATCCGAAACACGCATCCCCCTGTCGTTGTTACTTAAACGTTTGGACGAAGTAGAACTGTTGGATACACTTAGCATCACTGGCGGAGAGCCGATGTACAATAAGGAAATCATTGCTGAATACATTGTTCCTCTGCTGCGCTACGCCAAAGAGAGAGGCGCCCAGACTCAGATCAACTCCAACTTAACCCTTGATCTGTCCCGCTATGAATCGGTTTTGCCTTATGTGGATGTGCTGCATATCTCCTACAATTACAGGGATGCGGAGGATTTTTATCACATTGCCTATGCCCGTCACATGCACCAAGTCTCATTTGCCCAGGCCGAAAAAACGTTCCAGCGGTTAGTGGATAATACCAAAGCCTTAGCTCAAGCAGGGGTGTTTGTCTCGGCAGAATCTTTATTAACTCCCTTTACCCGGGATAAAATAGGACAGATTCACTATCTTATTAAAGAGATGGGCTGCCAGCGCCACGAAGTGCACCCCTTGTATCCCAGTGACTTTGCCCGGAACATGCAGGTGCTTACCTTGGATGAATTGAGAGAAACTTACCATCGTCTGCTAGATGAACGAGACCCGGACTTGTGGATCCTGTTTGGCACCCTTCCTTTCTACGCGTGCAGTCAAAACGAAGCAGACCTGGTTTTAATCAAACGCATATACAACACCCCGAATACAACCGTTCGCAATGATCCCGATGGCCACAACCGTTTAAACTGCAACATTTTTACCGGCGAAGTAACCGTTACTGACTTTGGAGACGTCGGTCCTCTTGGTCATATCGAACAGGACTCCTTGACCACCTGTTTTGAACGCTGGCAAGAGCACCCAGCCTTCAAGCCTATGAAATGCTGTTGTCCCCAAGCCCAGTGCAACGGTCCCAATCTTCTCGTTACCCATACCTATTACCAAGGGGTTGACTTCCGCAACCGACACGGCATTAATTTGAAGAAAAGCAGTGATTAAACAAATCAAATATCCTTCTCCGCTTAGAATAGAAAAAGGCATGAACTAAAACGAGCCGAGATATCAGTTTCTCGGCTCGTTTAAGTGTTTTTAGGGGAAAAATTCGGATTTTCACTTGCTAGAATCTGCGTTTTTGCTTCATTATTTTGCTTCCAAACGGCGAATGCGCTCATCCAAGTCAGGGTGGGAAGCAAACAGCTTAAACCAGCTACGCTGATTGTTGATTTTAAGGGTCTGCAACGCTTGCTGGCTGTTGTCAACCCTGTTGACGTAGGCTTTTAAGCACCGCAAGGCATGTACCATTTTGTCTTTGCCAGCCAAATCAGCCCCGCCACGGTCAGCGTGGAACTCCCGGTGACGGGAGTAAGCCATAACCACGATGCTGCCCAGAATAGAGAACAGGAGCTGAAACACGATAATCGCTACAAAGTGAACAATGGGTTGCAAGTCTTCTTTCACCAAGCGGGAAGCGGCAAAAGCAATAATCCGGGAGAAGAAGACGACAAAAGTGTTAATGACTCCTTGCAGCAGGGTCATAGTGACCATATCACCGTTGGCGATATGGGCCACCTCGTGAGCCAGCACCCCTTCTACCGCTTCATCATCCATGGTTTCCAAAAGGCCTGTAGAAACAGCAACCAGTGACCGCTTCTTGGTCGGACCGGTAGCAAAAGCGTTTACTTCAGGAGACTGATAGACACCCACTTCAGGCATATGGGTCAATCCTGCCGCCCTGGACAAGCGGTGCACTTTCTCCACAATCATGCGCTCACGGGGAGAAAGGGGCTGATCAGGATCTAAAACCCGGACACCCATCATTTTCTTAGCCATCCAACGGGACATGGCCAAAGACATCAGGGCGCCTGTAAAACCAACAACCGCACTGAAAATGAGCAGGGAGACCAGATTAATCTGTCCATCTGCCAGATACCATTCAAAACCTGTCAAAACAGAAAGAAGAGATAGAACGATACCGATGGTTAATAACACCATAATGTTAGTTAAGATAAAGAAAAAAATACGACGAGCCATTCTCATCCCCCTATCCCAATGTTGTTTCTCGTTCCCACATCATTATACCCTCTCTACAGCAGCCTTTGCCGAAAATACGTTGACGTTCACAGATTTGTCACTTTTTTACCTCGGTCTACATATTCTTCTGATTCAAAAGCAGGTCTCCCTATCATCCGGCCTGCTTATTAATCAACTCCATTTACTTTAATGGAAATCCTTGTTCCTTCAAAAACGATTTCATATGGGTGCGGGAAGGAGTAGAGAGTGTTTTGACCACCATATCTGTCCAGGTGTCCTGACGTTTGCCTTTCGTCCGCTGCAGATAGTATTGTTTGACCTCTTGGTCATACTGTTTCAGTTCATCAGCTAACGAATGTAAATCTGGATAACGGTTTTCAAAATAGACACAGGATTGGGGAAGGCGAGGTTTCACTTCCGGATCTTGATCCGGATAACCCAGACACATTCCAAAAACGGGATACACTTTATCGGGTAATCCCAACAAATCTGCAACCTTATCAGGGTTGTTACGGATGCCTCCAATATAGACAATCCCCAGTCCATGGGCCTCAGCAGCTACTGCAGCATTTTGGGCGGCAAGCGCTGCATCCACCGTAGCGACAATAAATTTTTCAGTTGTTTCCAGCGTTTCCGTCACATCCACACCTTGGGCCCTTGTTACGTAATCTAAGCGATGGAGGTCAGCGCAAAAAACAAGAAAGTGGGAACATGTTTCCACATAAGTTTGATTGCCAGCATACTCAGCCAATTTTTGCTTGAGGGACTGCTCTGTCACCCCAATAATAGAGTAAGCTTGTAAGTGACTGGAAGTTGAAGCCATCTGGGCACAGCGAATAATTTCACTAATCGTTGCGGCAGGGATTTTCTCCTCGGTAAACTTGCGAATGGAACGATGTCCTTGTAGTAATTGGACAACGCGTTCAGCCTGAGCCGGAAAGGTGGTCATGATGTTTCACCCCATCTTATGCTTTTTTTGTTCCTTTTCCATGTCTCGTCCTGTATGTTTCCACCAGTAGGATAGTTACGGGCGATGTTTCAACAACACTTTGCGGTCCTCCAGCAAAAAATGAACAACGATTTCACTCTCTTTCTGATTACCCTCTTTATTGGGAGAATAAACCTGGTGATACAGTTCTTCCAGATTGATGAGGGTATCATCTGCTATATAGAAATGGTACTGTTTCTTTCCGGCTGGCGTCAATGTTTCTTGCCCCACAATCCCTTTAATCATTAATAAATTTCGATGGTCTTGAGACCACAGCACATAACATAGGCTTTCCAGAAGCCGTCTAATGAGAATAGGCAGCTTAGCAGAAAGTGCGCTTTGGTTAGGTTCGAGTCCCGCTTTTTTATACTCGGTTCCGAAAATATGCAAGCACATCAACCCCGTGTGCCGGTTTTGCGGACGGGCAATATATTGTTGAACCGTCCTGTTAATCACCGCTTGAAGCAGCCATTTCCAGTCTCTTAACCCTGCTCCAGTCCCGTTTCCTTCTGTCAAGGGGTGTATATTGTCGGTTTGTAAGCGTTCACATTTCAAAGATTGCTCAAGTTGATCCATTCTTTCTATCCTTCCTGTTTCCCCACTGGGTTTTAAGTTACCGAGCACATAACAGAAGTTAGTTCCCGTTAATTTTTTCGCTGTATTCAGCGTCGCTACATTGACGTTTTAGTACTTTAAAGTCCGTTATCTTATTATATATTCTAACTTATTTTAGCTAGCATAAACCGTTCTGGTTTGTGACAAAAGCTTAACAATATAAATAAGGCCAGGACGCTAAATCCTGGCCAGCCTGTGCTGCCCCTTACTGGTTCCCACAACCAAAATCAACCATAACAACATGGTTACCAGAATAGCTGTAACCTTGTTACAAGGATAGTCATGGTTTGGGCTTTGAAGGCATCTGTCACTGTCATGCCAACCGCCCATTCTACAACAGTGTTTTCCCTAGTTTAAGTGTTTCCATTAACCGTTTGCTTGCTCTGTATATCAGCTTCGGTCCCTGTGCCATGGCCTCCTCCAGTGTCATCGGTTGATCCACAATGGGAATCATAAGCAACAGCCCCTCCTCCCGGGCTTGAACCGGATCTCCTTCCACGGTTCCAGCCAGGGCAATGCAGGGCACTTCGTGTTTCTTAGCCAAGCGGGCGATGCCGATGGGCCCTTTGCCAAAGAGGGATTGGGCATCCAGTTTCCCTTCCCCAGTGATCACTAAATCAGCACTTCTGACATGTGATTCAAAGTGGCACACTTCCAATATCAATTCAATGCCGCTCTTCATCTCTGCTTGGAAAAAGGTTAGCAAACTGAAGCCAAAACCACCTGCTGCACCGCTGCCTGGCTCGTTATGCAGTCTTTTTCCGGTCGTTTCGGCCACAACTTCGGCAAAAAGGGCCATGCCTTGCTCAAAATAGGCCAAATCCTTTTTCTGAACCCCTTTTTGAGGACCAAACACGTAGACAGCCCCTTCCGGGCCGAGCAACGGGTTCGTCACATCAGCAGCAATCGTTGTTTTCACCTGTTGCAAACGGGGATCCAGTTCCGAAATGTCAATGCGGGCAATCCGGTCCAGTTTTCCTCCCACCCGTTTTAACAAGCGGCCATGCTGATCAAAACACTTTAAACCCAGGGCCTGTAAACACCCAACACCGCCATCGACTGTGGCACTGCCGCCCAGACCGATGATCAGGTGCCGGGCTCCCCGGTCTAACGCATCCTTAATCAACTGGCCCGTACCATAAGTAGAAGCGGTATATGGATCCCGTTCATTTGGAGCAAGCCGGTTAAGCCCAGAAGGTTCAGCCATCTCAATCACTGCCGTGTGCGAATCGGGCAGCCAGCCGTATGCAGCTTCAACGGTCCTGCCTAACGGGTCTTCTACAGGAAGCGTTATCTTTTCTCCCCCGGTGCTCATCAGCACCGCATCCACTGTCCCTTCTCCTCCGTCTGCCACAGGAACAGTGGTGACCTGTGCATCAGGCAGCACTTCCCTAATTCCTTTAGCCATCATGTGGGCTGCCTCCATGCTGGACATGGATCCTTTAAATGAATCGGGTGCGAGCACGATATGCATAGACATCCCCTTTGCTCTCCACGATTTAAATTTTCTGTATTTTAGTTTGTATACTTATAATTTCCCACTTGTATAAGGGGCTTTGCGTTGCCTTGGGCCTTAACAATGCGGTACTTATATACTACAATATAGAACATAGGAGTGACGACAATGGCTTACCAATTCCAATTAGATCAACGCTTAGGCATTTACATCCCGGTTCTGGACCGGGACTGGGAAGCTTATTCAGTTGCTGAACAAGCTCAAATTTTGAAGCAATGGGAACAGTACCGTTCAGATATCCCAGGCCGGATTAAGGAGCTGGAGCGCCTCATCGAGCAAAAACAAGAGGCGTTAAACAATGAATCTGATTTTGAACGTTCCTGCCAGCTGAACGACGAGATTGCAGAGCTGGCCAGCATGATTAATGATCTAAATATCTGGTTTCGCATTCAGGAGGAAACACAAATCGAAAAAACCCATCAATAATCACCAACCTCCTGATCTCAAGCCCGGAGACGGAACGTGCGGCTCAATTCAGGTACCCGCTGATAACGATGGTCATAGTAAGTGAATTGCAACTGCTTATCCCCTTCATCTCCTTTAATGTCGAGGAGGATAAAAGTTGGCTTGGAGAATCCGCGGGGTTCTTTAAAACTGCCAGGATTCACATAGATAATCCCCTCCTCTTCAAAACAAACCGGATGGTGAGTATGGCCAAACAACACCACCTGGGCGCTTGCCTCTTGGGCTCGGTATTTCAATTGCAGCATGGAATAATGCACTTGATATGTATGGCCATGGGTCACAAAAAAGCGGATTCCTTGCCATTCTAGTTCTTGATCAAGGGGAACAGCGGCATAAAAATCATTATTCCCCTTGACAAGGGTCATTTTATTAAAAGGGAACCGGTTTTCATCCACACAAAAATCTCCACAGTGGAACGCCCGGTCAAAAGAAAAAAGTGATGCCGCTTTTGCCACTTCTTCCGTTAACCCGTGGGTATCGCTGATGATCAATGCTCTGGCCAAAACTACATCCCCCTTGTCCATGTGCTTTTGTTACCAATACCTTAATATTTAAGCAGGATAAAAACCACCTTGGCTTAAGGTGGTTTTCTTTTTACACTAAACGGTCATCATCTTTTTCTCATTTTTCCCAGTTCGGTCAGGATTGAATCAAGCTCACTCATCGTAAATTGATTTTTTTTGCGCATTATATCATAAAGATCCAGTAAATCTTCATAATGGTCAGTGTCAAAACTTGTGGGATTAATAGCAGCAGTATTAACAACATTCACCTTTTTCTTGATCCATTCAATAATATATTCAATATTTTCACGGGATGGCTTTTCCAATGCTTCTCTTGGTTTTTCCGTCACCTTAAACATCCTTTCCCTGCCAGAACCATACTGTTTTCTCTAGTATAACAGATCAGAACCCATTCCGGAAGCGGCGCAGAAAAGATTGCAGGCGCTTTGTTTGGGGATTGTCCAGCACCTCTTGGGGCGGGCCCTCTTCAACAATATAGCCTTGGTCCATAAACACCACCCGGTCCGCCACCTCATAGGCGAAATCCATCTCATGGGTGATCAGCATCATGGCCATTTTTCCTTCCCTGGCCAGATCCTTGATCACCTCCAGCACTTCACCCACCAATTCCGGGTCCAAGGCGGAGGTCACCTCGTCAAACAGCATCACTTTGGGCTGATCACCACTGCCCGGGCAATGGCCACGCGTTGCTGCTGCCCTCCGGAAAGCTGGCTGGGATAAGCATCCAGCTTATCTCCCAGCACATGGGCAGAACCGGCAGAACGGCCTGGGGCAGAATCACCTTTGTCCAGGTGTGCAGCCTGGAAAAGTTGAGGGCTGTACAAGCCTCCCATTGGCCTTTGGGAATTGATTCAATCCCGCTGCGGTAAATTTCAGCTTGAAAAACAATGGGAAAAACGGTGATGGCATACTCCCAGTTCCACATCATACTTGCCGTCATGACCGGCCACCTCCCGCCCAGGCCCGCTTCTCCAGCCAGCGGACGGTCAAAATCAAGGGCAAGGCCAGGATAAAGTACACCACAAGCAGCAAGCTGTACATTTCATACTGGGTTCCCGCCCCGCTGGGAATCAAAATTTGTTTAACCATGTACGTCACATCGGTGACGCCAATCAACACCACCAAGGCGGTTCCCTTTAACAACTCGATGGAGATATTGCCAAAACCGGGCAGCATGATTTTAATGGCCTGTGGCAATATCACCAGGCGCATGCGCTGCCACAGGGTCATGTTTAAGGCAATGGCCGCTTCTGTCTGCTCCTTAGGGATAGCTAAAATGGCACTGCGTACAATTTCCGATGCATATGCCCCATAGTTCAGGCCCATAGCGATGACTCCAACCAACAGGGACGGCAACTTAAGGCCAAAGAAAGGCAAAACGAAGTAAAACCAGAACAATTGCACCAGAAGAGAGGTGCCGCGGAAAAACTCCACATAAGCCACGGTGATCCCACGGATCAGTTTATACTTGGATAAACGGCCAAAACCGGCAATAAAAGCAATGATAAAGGCCAACAAGGCAGAATACACCAACAGTTGGACGGTGATCCCTACACCCTGTAACAACAGCATCAAGGCATCGTAAGAAAGAATGGCTATTACATCCTGTTCCGTTTAGAATCGGATTCCTTGTCAAGATGCCCACACTTTTTCCGCTACCTGTTGCAAAGCTGCTCTGTTGTCATCTCTCCGGGAAGTTCATCTTCGGTAAAACCAAACTGTTTGTAGATCTCCAACAGCTCGCCTGACTCTTTTAATTGGGCCAGGACCTCATTGTAAGCTTGCACAAAGTCCTCGTCACCTTTACGGAACGCGGCTGAACCATACCCACTGACACTTTCGCCGTCAATCACGGGCTGGGTAAAGTCCTCCACGATTTCAACGGAATCGTCACCAAACATGTCCATTGCTTCCCGCAAAGAGGGACCGGTCATGGTAATGGCATCAACGCGACCGGCTTTAAGGGCTTCTACCGCAGACGGATTGTCTTCTACGTTGTGAATCTGGTTTTCATTAATACCCATAGAAACCAAATATTGGTGTTCTATGGCGCCCGTCATGATACCCACCTTCACATCAGGATTAGCCACAATATCTTCATAACTGGTCAAATGATGCGGGTTGCCCGCTTGGACAGCCAACGCTTCACCGATGCTGTATTCTGGCTCGGCAAACAATACTTCCTGGCACCGCTCTGGAGTAATATACATCCCGGCGGTAATCACATCAAAGCGGCCGGCCTGCAGCCCAGGAATTAAGGAGCCAAACTGGGATAAACTGCCCTCCATCTCTTCGATGCCCAGCTCTTGGAACACGCGGCGGGCAATTTCCACATTCAATCCAGTCAGCTCTCCTGACTCAGTGGCATAGGCATAGGGACGTTCATTGGCAAAGCCGACACGAATAACCCCTTCTTGCTGAGCCCGTTCCAGTGTGCTTACTTGGGATCCTTTACCACCTGCCGTATCATTGACATTGACCTCGGGAGCCTCAATATCTTCAGGATTGACCCCGCATGCGCCCACGAAAGCTACTAACAGTAACAAAACACTTAGTTTTACTAAAGACCTCATTATGTACGTTCTCCCCCTCTGCCTTTTTGGCAATTTTATGAATCATTATTAATCATAACAGTTACCGTCCAACTCTAACAAACAGCTCATTTTCGCATATTTCCCTGTTTATACAGCTCAGCAGCTATGAGCTTAAATAAATCCCCTTATTCATATAATCAGCCCCTATTCCTCCCATTTCCTCACAAATCCTCAAATGGGCTGTGGTTTAATGGCCACCCTATTGGGGGTTGCTCTCTATTTGACCCCTTTTCACTGGCCGTCCATCATCTCCTCCGTACTTGACAGTTGATGACCATTCCTCTCTCCATGTTAGTCAACGGAAAAGATGAAGCTTTTGCCGCTGTTGGGGTCACGCTCAGCACACTGCTGGCTATGGTCACTATTCCTGTGTTGTATACGCTGGCCCATTGGTTGGGACACATGTGGTTTTCTTAACCAAAATGGCAAATGCCCAAGCTCTTTGGCAAGAGTTGAATAAGATATAGTGACCTAAACAAGATGGGTCAAAAGCAAGGGAAGGAGGAATGAACATGTCCTGCAGTAGACATTATGCAGGTTACCCTGTAGCTGGTTACGGCCCTGTTGCTCCTCTCGGTGGAGGCTTTGCTTTGATTGTTGTGTTGTTTATCCTGTTGATCATCGTTGGATGCGGTTGCTTCCTCGGCTTGGGCGCCTAATTAAAAAACTCCAAAATTAAAAAGCCCCGTTTTCACGGGGCATGACACAGTATGAAAAGGAAACGGGCTGTTCAGACTTGCTCTTTTCCTTCATCATCTTGAATCTCCCTATATAAAAAAGAGTCCAAGGTATTACTCAACCATGGACTCTTTTTATGACTGCCATCATCAGTTTTTAGAGCCTGGAGTGAGCCAGCCAGGCGGCGCCGATCACACCGGCATCGTTGCCTAATGTGGCCGGAACTATGTCAATCTCTCCCGTAAGGTGGGTCAGAGCAAAGCGTTTGTAAGTTTGGCGAATAGGCGCAAACAAGACGTCTCCCGCCTGGGACACCCCACCCCCGATAATAATTTTGGCGGGGTTGAAGCAGACTGCATAATTGGCCAAAGCAAGACCAAGGTAATAACCCACTTTGTCCAACACTTGCCTGGCCAATGGATCGCCCTCTTGGGCTGCTGCCGCTACATCGCGGGCCGTAATTCGTCTCTTCGTGCGATAGATGGAGGCAAGTTCACTGACAGTGGAACCATCGTGCTCCTGTAGCGCTTCCGTGGCTAAACGGACGATGCCCGTTGCCGAAGCGATGGTCTCCAAACAACCTGTTTTTCCGCAGTTACAGGGATGTCCTCCTTGAGGGACTACAGTCACATGGCCCATTTCTCCTGCCGTCCCCCTGGCCCCGTGATAAATATCACCATGGACAATGACACCTGCACCCAAACCGGTTCCCAGGGTAATGCACAGCAATTCTGTTTCCCCTTGTCCAGCGCCCCGCCACATCTCACCCAATGCTGCCGTGTTAGCATCATTGTCCACAAACACCGGAAGATCTAACTTGCTTTCCAAGCGCTCTTTAAGGGGGTAGTTTTTCCAGCCAAGGTTGACTGCCTCATACACAAATCCGGTTTCCAAATTCATAAAAGCCGGGGCACCGATGCCTACCCCTTTGATCCGGGAAGGATCCAGTTGCAGGCGCTTTAGAGCCTCTTTGAGCATATCCTCCATCTGCTGAACAATGACATCCCCGTCCCCCTTAACAGCCGTAGGCTGTGAGGTCTTATAGGCGATGTCGCCCTGATCCGAAACGATAGCGCCTTTAATGGATGTTCCTCCGAGATCAACACCAAAGTAGTACTGGACTAATTCTGTCAATCTTCTTCATCCTTTGCTATCGATTTAGTGTGACCGCTGATCATTTGCTGTTTTGTAAAGTTTTAAATAAGGGCCATTATTTAATGCGTTCCTCTGTTTTCACATCGAAGAAGTGCACTTTGTTCATATCAAAGGCCAGTTTTAAGTTTTGGCCATTTTTCACATCGGTTCTGGAATCGACACGGGCAATAAACTCTTGGCCGGCCAGCTTACTGTACAGATAGGTTTCTGCCCCCATCAATTCCGCCACTTCAATATGGGCATTGATGACAGACCCGGGAGATGACTCGATAAAGAGCGGTTCGTCATGAATATCTTCTGGACGAATGCCCAAGATGACTTCTTTGCCAATGTAGTTTTGCAGCTTTTTCATTTTGCCTTCAGGCACCACAAGCTCATGTTCCCCAACAATAAACTTGCCGTTCTCCAGGTGCCCGTTAATAAAGTTCATAGCCGGTGAACCGATGAAACCGCCAACAAACACATTATTAGGATAATCATATACTTCTTTTGGAACTCCAACCTGTTGAATCATCCCATCCTTCATGACGACAATCCGCGTGGCCATGGTCATTGCTTCAGTTTGATCGTGGGTCACATAGACAATCGTTGTTTTTAAACGCTGGTGCAGCTTGATTAATTCAGCACGCATTTGTACACGCAGCTTGGCATCCAGGTTGGACAAAGGCTCATCCATGAGGAACACCTGTGGTTCCCGAACAATGGCCCGCCCCAGTGCCACACGCTGGCGCTGACCGCCGGACAGTTCCTTGGGCTTGCGATCCAGCAGATGTTCAATGCCTAAAATTTTAGCTGCTTCATGCACCCGTTTCTTAATTTCATCTTTCTTGAACTTGCGCAATTTTAAACCAAAAGCCATGTTATCATACACATTCATATGAGGGTACAAGGCATAATTCTGAAAGACCATGGCAATATCCCGGTCTTTTGGAGGCACATCGTTCACCAGCCGGTCGCCAATATATAGTTCCCCTTCAGTAATTTCCTCCAAACCTGCGATCATGCGCAAGGTCGTCGATTTCCCGCAACCGGATGGACCGACAAGGACAATAAATTCCCTGTCTTCAATTTCAAGGTGAAAGTCTTTAACGGCTGTCACCTCATCATTATATCTTTTGTAAATATGGTGTAACCGAATGCTTGCCACATCCCTTTCCTCCCTTAAGTCATCTTTTATTCCCATTGTAGATGATCTTTGCCGGGAAAACTATATGGCAGAGTGCCAGAAAATTTTTTCTCCCCTTTGTCTAAACTGCCCAAACATTGTCTCATTTGCCCAGGGTCAGTCCAGTCGAGATATAGCAAGCAAGGCTAAGTAAACCGTCATGGCGTGTTTAAACTGCCGTATATCGATGTCCGTTTTTTCAATAAACTTATCCAACCGGTATTGCATGCTGTTGCGATGGATATACAGCTTTTTTGCTGTTTCCGACACATTCAGGTTTTGCTCTAAAAAGACGCGGATCGTATGCATCAGTTCCTGATCCTCCCGCACCAGCCCAACCAGCTTGTCCACCATGCGTTCCCGTTCCTCTTTGGAAAGGGATTCTAGCAACAAGTATGGGATAAGCAAACGGTAATACAGCACTCTTTCCTTGATTTGGTAATCATGAGCAAGCCTAAAATAAGAAAGCTCTTGGTGCACATGATCTTGAAGTGGAGTGGGCATGGGGTACGCTTCTCCCAGGTAACACAAACAGTCTAACATACATTCCGAGCGAATGGTATCCAAGATGCCTTCAACCACATCGGCCAGCAAGGACCTTTGTTGATCATAATCGGGAATGACCCACACAAACAAATTCCCAGTATACGGAACCAGAATGCTTTTTTCCTCCAAAACCCCTTCCACAATCTCTTTGACAGCCGGATAGAGCTCCTCCGTGTTTTGCTCCGTTTTAATCCAGAAATAAATATTCCCGAAACGTGTATCCGCTGGGTAATTTAGCTTGTCCCACTGTCTTTCCCAATGCCGGAGGTCTTGTTTCATAAATGTGCGCCAGTACAAGGCTTCACCGCCTACCCCGCTGTTGGACAGAGGGGGCTGTTTTGTAACCAGCACTTCTATTAATTGTTTACTTTTTTCATCTAAAACGGAGTGGGGCAGACCAAGCCACCCCAAAATGTGTTCGCCATCTTTAACAGGAAAATAAGCGAAATTGGGGCGCTGCTTGCCTTCATCAACCACCACGGTTTGCTCTCCAAAAATCTTAACAAGTGTGAGGTACAACCATGTTTGTTTTAAATGTTCCATCAAAACCAACCCCGCATATATTCTCTTCTCCATTATAGCATCCTGATCAACCCGATCAGAATCATGGCCACACTGGCCAGGTATGGCAGCGCAAGATTGAGGCGCCAATTGGACCACCTTCTCTGGCCCAACATCATCCCTCCTAGCATACTGCCCAACAGCAGCAAGGAGATGAACACCGCCATTCCAGTTCCCCTGCCATGGGAGAGACCGTAAGAGAGACTAAACAACCCCGTGTCTAGTTGAACAGCAAGCGTAAGGAGAAGCAAATCTTTTCCCCCTGGATACAGGGGTGGGGTTAAGGTGAGGACAACCCCAATCCCCACCAGGACAAGGCCAATCACCACTTCGAAGAAACGAATGGAAAGAAAATCTCTTAACCAATCTCCGAGAAAAGAAAATGACAGGCTGATCAGAAAAACGGATAAAACAATAGCAACAAGATGATACCATACAACAACAACCCGGCGGGCGGCAAATCCAAAGCCTGCAATGCCGGCGGTCAGAGCTGTAACCAAGGACAGAGCCGCCCATTTGATCAGTTCCATGGTGTTCCCTCCCATTGACATTGTATGTCCCAAGTGTCATAATCATGTAACAATCTGGGACGGTCAGCACCGCTGGAACATGATAAAATAAGCTTAAAATTACTCTAAAAGGTCAGGAGGAGGTTCGGCCTGTGTTCTATCTGTGGTTTTTGACAACATTTATCGCCCTGGTACTCACCATTATTCTGATTAATAAAGCTAGCAAACACTTTGCCTGGCATTACCTCCCCTGGATTGTGGCCTTCGCCTCTTTTTCCTTCTGCTCATTTGCCAGCTGGACGTCCTATTTAACGGGCTGGACACCCTGGCTGTACAAGGGATGGTATGTGGCCGGTGCAGTGCTGGTAGCGTTAATGGGTCTTGGACAAATGCTGTTTCTCAAACTAAATAAATGGTCGATCTTGTTTAGTGTATATATTGGACTCCTCTTCATCTGGTTTGTCTGGTCCATCCTCCACGCTCCGGTTGACCACCAGTTGCTCACCAGGCAAGGGGAAATTGGAGGATCCGCCTTACCTCGTGATGTGCGCTTATTCTCGCCGCTGTTTACCATTCCGGGCAGCCTAGCCTTAATTGGCGGAGCATTCTACAGCGCCTTGCGCCATAAAAGCAAAGAGGGCTGGCTGATTGGGCTGGGGGCTCTGATTTTGGCCAGCGGAGGAACTTTAGTCCGTTTTGATATTCAGCTTGCGTTGCCTATAGCCAATTTGATTGGGATTACCATGATTTTCTTAGGTACGAACACCTCATCTTTATCCTCACGTTCTTTATCTGCCACCAATGCATAACCTGCACCTGTAATGATCACCCCTGATTCTGTACAAGCTAAATATAAAAAAAGAGCACTGATTGCTCCTTAAGGAAGGAGTTATGCTATGAATACGAAAGCGCTGTGTACCGTGTTCCTCATCTTTAGTCTTGTATTGAGCCAGGGGCTCTTGCCGTTCTTCTCTTTTTTTCACCCCAAAGTTGCCCTTGCCAAAACAAATGCCGAATTTCCAGCCTATCCTATCAACCCGAGAATCCAGTTTGTCCACAACGCTGCAACTTTTTCCTTGCAAAAACTGAAAAAAGACCGTTACACCTTGCGTTTGGCCATCGAATCCATGACGAATATTCCTGTTGATCAGCGCCTGGATCTTACCCTTCTGTTTACCAATGGCACACTTGCTGGCTATTTTGTCACTAAAGGGCATGGACAGGATACGTTAAGAGAGGAACATCTGCTAGAAGGAAATGAATCTGCCAAATACGAAGCGATCACCTATCATTATGCCGTGCAGATTCAAAACACGGGGAAAGTCAGCCAGAATGCCATGAGTTACGATCATGTGTACCTTCTTAGCTCTGCTCTCTCCCAACCAACCCTGTTCAGACAGCCAAAAACCAATACACAGAAGCAATGGCAAAGGATCCTGGACCATGCCATTAAGCAGCAAAAAAAATATGAACAAAAGCAATTACTTCAAAAGTTTAAATTAACTGAACAAGATTATTTTATTTATCCCCTTGACGAACTGACTGTCTATGCCAACGACCATTTGCCCACTTTTTCAGCCCAAGAGACCAAGGAATTACTCGGACACATATGGCATCAGTTGTACATTCACTATGTACTGGGACAGGTCCAGGACAAACGCTACCCCATTGATACAAGGGGTAGCCATATGCCACTCGTGGTCATTGCCCGCGACCACTCCCATTTCCACCTGTTATTCCGAACCCGCAGTGGAAATGAACATAAAGTAACAGAAGCCTTAGCGTCAACAGTACTACACACCCATGCTGCTCACATACGATGAGCCTTCCTGCTCCCGCAAAATTTGCTCATACAATTCTTCCAGCTTTTCGTCCCGTATACCGCGCTGATATGCCCGTTCAATCACCTCAGCAGCATAGGCATATTCCTGCTGTTCTTTGTAAACAAGAGCCAGATTGTAGTAAGCTTCCATCATGTCGGGATCACGGGCAATAGCTTCCTGTAAATTGATCCGCCCTTCATCATATTTATTCTGCTTAAGCTGAGCGTAGGAAAGATGAAAATACAACTCGGCCTGGTCCGCTCCTTTCTCTTTAGCCATGAGCAAGGTTTCCTCTGCCTGTTCATATTGGCCTTGATAGTTATAGATCGCCCCCAGCTGGACATATACTTCAGGACGGTCCAAGCCCATCTCCAAGGCCCGCTCAATATGAAACAAAGCATCCTCGACGCTTTCCTCGTTCAGATGCATCTCAGCCTGTATCAAATGGTAAAAAGGCGAATCCAAAGGCTGGTTAAAACCAATCTTGAGCAAAAGCAGCACTGCCAAACCAGAACTAAACGCCGTGGCAATGCGTTCTTTCCACTGCCGTTCTCCCGGAAGATTAACCATCGCTGCGGCCAAAAAACCGCCGATCAGCCCCCCGATATGACCGTAGTTGTCAATCATGGGGATGATAAAGCCGATAGCCAGGTTAAAAATCAAAATAAAAATGATATCCATCCCAATCGTCCGGAAAAACAAATTGCGCCGCTTTAATCCAAAATACAATAAAGCACCAAAGCAGCCAAATATGGCTCCTGAAGCTCCAGCCGCAAGGTTGGGGGTAAAAGCAAAACTGGCTAACGTTCCCGAAATGCCGGCAAACATATAGATCCATAAAAAGCGGAAACTGCCAAAAATACGCTCCACAGCGCCTCCCAAAAAGTAAAGGGCCAGACTGTTGAACATCAAATGCCAGATGCCAATATGTAAAAACATAGGCGTGACAAGGCGCCAATACTCTCCCGCAATAATCAAAGGATTCCACTTGGCTCCATAAGTGATCAAGGTCTGGGGATCCGTGCTGGAGCCTACCCATTCCAAAAACATAAAAATAAAGACATTGATGATCAGAAAGGAAATGGTCAGGTAAGGCTTGCCGTAATGAAAAACCTTTTTAAAAGCCTCCTCCTGCCGTTTTTCTTCCCCCTTAACCATTTCTTTCAACTCAAATGCCGTGTGAAACTGAGCCAAACGGACCACTTGGGCTAACAGTTTATCGGTGTCGATATTGATCTCCTGTAAGTTGAGTCCCTCCATCTTTGGCTCGGCATACGGCCAACCGCCCTCGGAGACATGAATAAACTGGATGGTCAACCGGCTGCGCTTGTCATCCACATTACGTATGTCCTCCGTGTGCTCCGGAAGGGAGAATGATTCACCGTGGGGAAAAATATACAAGTTTACCACGTGTAAGGAACGGGCCCGTAAGCGTTTGCGAAACAAAGGGATATGATCAGCCAGCTTACGTAGGTCACGGCTCAAGGCCGACGGGCCACTTGCATCGACAGCCTGAATGCGCAGCAATTGGTAATCTCTTCCCTCATTGCGCACCAGCCAGTGTTCAGGCAAAGGCTGATCGAAAAAGTCAGTAATATGGTGTTGTTCCTGAGGAAAAGGATCTTGCATTTTTTGGAATTCATGTTTGCGCATCAGTACCAGTGTCAGTGCATACAGCAATCGATCACGAAGATCCAAGTTCACGCCTCATTCCCTTCTTTCCCGCTTCGATTGTTTGTGCGCGAAGTTGAGCACAGAAAATCTTGGATAAACTGGTAAAACTGATATAAGTGCTGAAACTCAGCCAAAGGGCGGTGAGATGTGGTTCGCGGCCGGTTTTGAGTGTTAAGGTATACCGCTTGCCAGCCCGCCTCCAAAGCCCCAACGACATCATGCTCCCAGGCATCACCAATGAACAGGGCCGCTTCAGGAGGACAGCACGGTCCTTGAACCAGCCTGAAAAAGGCGGGATCAGGTTTGACTAAACCAATTTCTTCCGATATATAAATATGGTGATCGGGGATGTAATGTTCCAAGCCTAATTTCCGGCATTTTCGACGTTGAATATAGGCATGGCCATTGGTGATCACCCCCACTTCAAACTGGTGATCAACCAAACATTGCAACAATGGGTATAAGCCTGGGTAGGGTTGGACATAATCAAGTGCACGCTCATAGGCCCGGTTATGAAATTGGTCAGCTTCCTCTGGACTGCAAGGGAGTTGAAAGTGGCGCATAGTTTCCATATACCGTTTGCGCCGGTAATCCCTTTGACTTATAGCCTTGTTTTGATAATCTTCCCAATAGACATCGCTAAAATATTTAAACACCTCACACCAATCGTCCAATGGCACAATCGGAACGGAGAGGTTGGCTGCTTCCCATTGCTCAAGCAGTTCGAGGTAAGTATCTTTGATAGCATGCTGGAAAGCATATTCATAGCTGAACAAGGTGTTGTCCAGATCAAAATAGATCTTTTGCCACATGAACGACCGAATCCCCTTTTTCTGCACTATGGATATTATAACAACAAAAAGAAGCCAAAACAAAAGTAAGCTGCTCTCACATGACGGATTGAAAGCAGGGCCACTCCTCCTCACAGAGACATGGACAAATCAGGCAGAAAAAGTGTCAGTGGCGTTCAAGCTTGCTGCTGGGAGTAAATACCTGGGAGAGCAACCTGTCCCTAATAAACGGAATGCTGAACAGTGTGTTTAATCCAAATGACATCACCATTTTATTGCGAATGATACGCGTTAACATAAAGCGGCGCAAGCCAGGGATCAACAGGACGGCCAAACCTAGGGACAGCATGACCAACCATTTTAGGTTCAATTGCTCCGTCTGTCCACGATCCAAAGACGAACCCTCCTCCTTGTGATGTTTCTTTTCCTTTAGTCTCCCCATGCTCAACCCAAAATATATTTTCGATCAAAAAAAGAAGAAGCGAAGACAAGATCTCTTCACTTCTTTTTTTCCTTCACTTCCTTGTATCGTTTTTCCATTTAAGAACAAGCCACGGGAGTCAGGTCTTCTTTAGCATGCTTAAGTTTGTACTTTTTGACAAAACCAGCATATTCTTCTTTATTAAACCCAACAATTAATTGTTCATCGGCAACCAATAAGGGCCGTCTCAACATCCCTGGATGTTGAACAGCCAGTTCGATCCATTCATTAAGAGATAAATCATCTAGCTCTACGGACAGGTTTTTTACGTCCTGACTCCGCTTAGATGTAATCTCGGTCGTGCCATTCGTCGTGTATGTCAAGATGTGTAACAGTTCCTCCCTGGTCAAAGGGTCAATGCTCATATTTTTCTCTTTAAACGGAATCTGATGTTTGTTTAAAATGTCACGTGCTTTGCGACACGACGTACAACTTGAAAATGTATAAAGTTGAATCACCCATTCCACCTTCTTTTTATAAACATGATCTGTATGCCGTTAATCCCTTATTGTTTATTGTAGCATAGAATATCATTTTAAAATAGAACAGGAATATATTTTTTGTCAAATTTTAACGCACACTTGTACAAGAAAACCTCCCGACCCCCTGTACAGGTTGTCAACAGGCAACGGCAAAAGCTTCTACAGCTTACACAATTTTGCGCCTTATATAAGCACTCAGGTAATCAATAAGCGTCACAACTACGATAATAATCAATAACATCATCCCCACTTGTTCCCAGCTCCTTTGCTGGGCTGCAATTAAGAGCGGAGCGCCAATACCTCCCGCTCCAACCAAGCCCAGAATGGAAGCGGAACGGACATCGATTTCAAAACGATAGATGGCATAGGACGAAAACTCAGGGATAATTTGAGGAATCACACCAAACCAGATCATTTGCAACCTATTGGCTCCACTTGCTTTTAATGCTTCTAATACACTCATATCAATGGACTCGACCACTTCAGAGTACAGCTTGCCCAACATCCCGATGGAATTGATACCAATGGCTAAAACACCAGCATAAGGGCCCATTCCCACTGCGGCGACAAAAATGATGGCAAACAACAATTCGGGAAAGGCGCGGATACCATTCAAAATCCCCTTTCCTATATATGCCAAGCGGTTGGAAATGTTTTTGGCCGCTAAAAAACCCATAGGAATGGCTAAGATGGCGCCAATGAGTGTTCCGGCATAAGCAATGGCTACTGTTTCCAACATGGCCAGGGAATACTCCGGAATACGGGCAATCGCTTGTTCATCGGTAAACGGACCCACGACGAGACGCTTGAGCGTTGTAGCCGCTGAAACATTGGTATTGTAGGATAAATTGGTTTGGGTTAAGGCAATCCAATACAAAATGACCATTAGGGCCGTTATGCCAAAAAACTTCAGCCAATAAACTGACCGGTTCGGCCTGTGAAGTTTTAGCGGTTCAGGATTCAAACTCATCAGACCAATCTCTCCCTTATGCGGCTGCTGATGGTGTCAATGATGGTCACCGCAATAAAAGTCATTAAAATGATCATAGAGACGTTGTCATAGTTAAAGTAGTTCAGTTGATGCCGTAAAATCATGCCTATTCCCCCTGCCCCAACAAAACCGAGCACAACAGAGGCACGGACATTGATCTCTAAAACATATAAGGTGTAGGAAGCATAATGAGGGAGAATCTGGGGCAGGACGCCATACCAGATGACTTGCACAATATTACCTCCGGTCGCTCGAATCGCTTCCAAAGGTCCCGGATCCACCGCTTCGATGGTTTCACTGATTAACTTGGCCAAAATACCTAAAGAAAAAATAAATAAGGCCAAAATCCCTGCCAATGCACCTATGCCAACCAAGCCAACCAGTATGACAGCCAAGACCAGTTCAGGGATTGTTCTTAAAATATTTAAAAAGAAACGGGTAACATTATAAACGATTTTACTTGTGGTTATGTTTGAAGCGGCCAGGAAACTGAACGGCAAACAAACAATGGCCGCCAATGTGGTCGCTAACAAAGCAATATTCCATGTTTCCATCAACTTCTCCAGCACGGTCTTATAATAACCCCAGTTGGGAGGAATGAGGTCTTGAACGACAAACTCAACAATGATGGGCAACCCAGAGACAATCCGGTCCGGGTAAGCACTGGTTTGAACAGCAGCCAAACCATATAACAGCACCACAACAATGAGAATAGCGGTTACCGTTTTTTTGGTTTTGGGCGCAATAACTGGGATTTTTTGCACCGTTTGTTTTGAAGTTTCTTTGGCCATTAGCTATCCGCTCCCCCAAGCAAGTCATCCTCCTTAATGGGACGCCCATAAATCTCTTCGAACGTTTTTTCAGTCACTTCTTTAGCTGGTCCATCAAATACGATTTCCCCTGCACGCATGCCAATGATTCGGTCAGCGTATTCCATGGCCATATCAATAAAGTGCAAATTGACAATAATGGTCAACTTATCTTCACGGTTAATCCGCTTCAGATCTTTCATCACTTGATGGGAAGTTGGCGGATCCAAACTGGCTACCGGTTCATCAGCCAGAATTAATTTGGGTTTTTGCGTTAAGGCACGGGCAATGCTCACGCGCTGCTGCTGACCGCCAGACAATTGATCCGCGCGGGAATAAGCTTTATCCTCAATGCCAACACGGCGCAAACTTTCCATGGCTAATTGAATATCCTCTTGACGGAAAAGCCCCAGCATGCTTCTCAGAGTGCTGGTCCGGCCCAATGTGCCCGATAACACATTACGCAACACAGACATTCTGCGCACCAAATTATAATTTTGAAAAATCATGCCAATTTTTGTGCGCATTTTACGCAGCTGACGCTCATTAAACTTAAGCGTATCTTCCCCGTCAAAATACAGCTCACCAGACGTTGGTTTAACCAGCTGATTAATGCTACGGATCAAGGTGGATTTACCAGCTCCTGACAAACCCACAACGACGACAAACTCGCCTTCATTGATCTTCAAGTTAATATTTTTCAACCCTTGATGACCATTGGGATACACCAGCGACACATTTTTAAATTCGATCATCACAACGCCCCTACTTTCTAAAGTCTTTTACCAGGTGTAGCAGGTGTACACATTGAATAAACAGGGGGAGGGTCTTACGCTCCCTCTCCCCTCAGACAAAGTTTGCTATTATAAGTGATCATTTACTGAATCTGATCTTGGAAACGCTCATAAGTCGTACGCACAATATCGTAGTCTTCAGACTTTGCTTCGGCAATCCCTGTCCAGTTATAAACATTGTTCAACACTTCAAGCATTTCTTCATCATCATTGAAGCTTAAGAAAGCATCTTTGATTTTTTGTACCCACTCTTCGCTCAGTCCGGCACGGAGAGAAATGGTGTCATTCGGAATGGGATCGGTATAACCGACCACTTTAATTTTGTCCATTACATCGGGATGGTCGTCCTGAATGCGTTCCCGGGCATCTTCATAAGTGGTGGCAAAATCAGCATCCCCATTCAGCAAAGCAATCAGCGCGTTATCGTGCCCGCCCACTTGCAGATGGTTAAAATGAGCGTCTACATTCTCAACGCCCATATCCATCAATTGGGAGGCAGGGAACAGAAATCCGGAGGCGGAAGTGGGGTCGGCATAGGCCCATCTCAAGCCTTCATTGGCCACCAAATCTTCGATCGAATTGATATCTTCCAGATCCGCCCGGACATTGTACTGGGCGCGGTAAGACAATTCTCCATTACGCTCAGCTTTTAAAATCACTTGCACGTCTGCCCGCTCTTCTGCCTGGACAAATCCAAAAGGTGGCAAAAAACCAATGTCGATTTGTTGGGTGCGCATCCCTTCCACAAGTCCGACATAGTCCGTCATCACCTGGGCATCCACTTCAACACCCAGAATTTCACTTAAGCGTTCGGCCAGGGGCTTTACCGTATCTGCAATTTTGTCAGCATCCTGGGAAGGGACAAACCCCATAGTCAACCTTGTGATCTCTTCCTTCCCCCCTGCTGCTTCCTCCCCTTCTGCCTCCTCACCGGCTCCCGCATTGTCCTCGTTGGCCGTTCCACAGGCAGCCAAGGCGAGAACAAACACCATGGAGAGTATCAAAAAGATCAGTTTGTTTCGTTTCACACCGAATCCTCCTTAACTTTAAATTTATGTAGTTTTGTCTGACCATGGCTATTTTACCATAAACCCCATGCATATTGGAGGTATTTTTACAATTCCTTAAAAAATTTAACATCAAGTTAAAAAAATTTAAAAAATAAATTTAAACAGAGTTGAAGCTAGAATCACGTTCACCGGTAACAAACAAGCACCGTTGACGTACCTTAACAGGATAATATATCCTAGTGAGCGAAACCTGATTATATTGAACACGGAGGCTGCTATGATGAACGTATTCCAACAAGCAGAACTGATTATTTTTGATCTTGACGGCACATTATACGAAGATACCGCACATTTTGAATACTATGCCCAAAGATTAGCGGAACAGATCCCGGAGGATCAGCGGAAGGCTTATTGGCAGGAGTATAAAAGAATGGAAGCGGGGCAGCATATTGTCACTATTGGCAAGGTTTACGATGTGGTCCGGGACCGTATATTGGAATTGGATTACCCCACAAATCTAGTTAAGCAAGCCTGGACATGGGAAGGGAAACCTTTAAGTGATGAAGAAATAGCCCGTTCTTACCCTTCACCCATCCAGTGCGATTTCCAGTCGATGATTGCCATCGGGGATGGATGGTGGCTGCCCAACGTTTGTGCCCGTCATTTTGGGGCCATGGATACAGAGTCTGCTTATCATGCCACCAA
This sequence comes from Caldalkalibacillus thermarum, assembly GCF_014644735.1. Lineage (NCBI taxonomy): Bacteria > Bacillati > Bacillota > Bacilli > Caryophanales > Bacillaceae > Caldalkalibacillus > Caldalkalibacillus thermarum. Next base: position 28,066 of record NZ_BMKZ01000011.1, read on the forward strand.
AGAATATATGGCCAGCGATCAGTTTCAATTAACCCCTGTCCCGGGATTAAGGGAAGCCCTGGATTATCTTAAAACAAAAAAAGAGCTGGTTCTAGTGACCAACAGCCAGCCAGATGATGTTGAGCGGCTCTTAACCATGTTAAATTTACAAGGACTGTTTGGACTCATCATCACTGGAGCTAAAAAACCCCAGTACACGCTGCATCATTTCAGTCAGCTGTTAAAGAGTTACAACATTGACGCGGCCCGGGCCCTTTCCATCGGTGACAATTTTATCAATGACATCGCCCCCGCCCATCAATTAGGTATGAAAACCATCTTCATTGACATGTATAATCTAGATTATCCTGGGTATGACGGTTGCAAGGTGAGCAGCATTGCGGAGACCGTCGAGGCCATGAAACAATGCTAACCATCTGAGCTGCTCTTATAAAAAAGATTTCATAAAAAAATTCAGCATAACCGGTAACTCCTATTAACTAAACGGGACCGGTTATGCTGTGTTGATATTTTATTTTTCTACATGCCGATATATCTGGCATATACGGCTTTGGCCCGGGTCACATCTTCCGTCCCTTGCACCAGGACACGCCCATCTGTGAACAACACTAAGCGCAGATCATCAATGTCCGCCCGCAAGAGGAACGGGGTTAATTCGACTTTGCCCACTTTTTCCAAGCGTTTTTTCCACTCCTTTAAATCCCAGTCACGTTTGACAGAAGGTGTAATTTGAACCGTTTCCCTGCCGCATAAGGAGGTAATTTGGCCTTCTTCTTTCATTTCCAGAGCCGGATATTCTTTCTTCTGGCAGGTCAGACAGCCTGTTTTGGGCTGTCTAAGCTTGATGTCGTGACTGAAGCCGTGCCAGAGATCGAAACTAAGCAAGGTGCTGCGCACAGCTTCTTTTTTTCCTACGAGCAGTTTTAGCGCCTCTGTCGCCTGATAAGAAGCAATGATATCCACCACCGGAGCAATCACGCCGCTGGTATCACAAGTTTCTCCTGTTCCTTGCCCTTCATCAATCAGGCAACGCAAACAAGGGGTTTCCCCGGGAATAAACGTAGCCTGCATCCCCCTTGCGGCGACTACTCCGCCGTAAACATAAGGAATGCCATGTTTAAAGGCGTAATCGTTCATTAAAAAACGGGTCTGAAAGTTGTCCGTTCCGTCCAGAATTAAATCCACTTCATGAGCGACCTGGTCAATATTGGCCGCTGTTAAATCCCCAACAATGCCTTCAATGTGGATCTCCGAATTGATCTGTTTCAACTTCCGCTCGGCAGCAATTGCTTTGGGCAGGCTCTGGGCCGCATCTTGCTCGTCAAACAGCATCTGGCGCTGCAAATTGCTTGGCTCCACAAAGTCCCGGTCAATAAAGCGGACATGTCCAACCCCTGCCCGCACCATGTGATTAGCCAAAACAGTGCCTAAGGCTCCCATGCCCACAATCAGCACCCGGCTTTGCCCCAGACGCTTCTGCCCTTCTTCGCCGATGGGGGTAAACAACATTTGCCGCGAATATCTTGATTGCTTCAGCTCTTGCTTCATGCCCAACGCCTCCATGCTTGGCCATTATCCCCCGCTGACGGGGGGAATGACAGCAACTTGATCTCCGTCCTTTAAAACCGTCGAGTCGTCCGCAAACTCCTCATTCACCGCAATCATAACCCGCTTCATGTCATCGGCCAGCTCAGGGCAGGTTTCAGCCAGCCAGAGTTTCAACTCTCCCACAGTTATCCCTTTCCGTTCACAACGAATCGTGTCCCTGCCTGCTTTTTCCCTGATACCGGCGAATAGCAAGACGTTAATCATCAGTCAGTCCCTCCGGTTTTCCGCTCGGGTAAGCCACACGCTCCAGCTGGTCTCCGATCCAGGCTTCCCCGTCTTCCCAAAATTCCTTCTTCCAGATCGGTACGATCTCCTTGATCCGCTCGATGGCATAACGGGACGCCTCGTAAGCATCAGCCCGGTGCGGGGTGGAGACGGCGATCACCACAGCAATATCAGAGATCTCCAGCCGCCCAATGCGGTGGCTGATCGCCACCCGGGCCTCCGGCCACCGTTCAGCAATTTCCTGGCCAATTTTAAACAGCTGTTTTTCAGCCATAGATACATAAGCTTCATACTCCAGATATAATGTTTTACGCCCCTTGGTGATTTCCCTGACCGTGCCGATAAACGTATTGATGGCGCCTGCATGGGGATGAATCACCTTGGATACCACTTCCTCGATGGAAATGGGTTCTGGCACCACTTTAAAATGATCAGGAACGGGCTGTTGACCCATGGCACATCCCCTCCTCTTCCAGCCAAATGACGTTCACTTTCTCCCCCCGGTGGTAGGTTTGCTCACCACCTGGAATCATCAGCAAACTGTTCGCTTCTAGAAGCCCGGAAATAATGCTTGATTTATCCAAACCAACCGGCCGCACCACCATTTGGCCCTGGTGTAGCTCCGTCCGGGCCCGCATCAGACGGGTATACGGGTTCGTGGTGGTGATATCCACCGCAAGGGTAGCCGAGATTTGAGGCAGGTGTATGTGTTGAGCCCCCATAGCCTTTTTTAACACGGGACGGACAAACAGCTCCACTCCAACGAAACAAGCAGCGGGATTACCGGACAGGCCGAAAAGCCATTTTTCTCCCTTTTTGGCCACCGTGGTGACACTGCCAGGACGCATGGCCACTTTGTTAAACAGCACCTCAGCATCCAAGCGTTCAATTAAAGCTTGCACAAAGTCGTAGTCACCTACAGAGGCTCCTCCAGTGGTGACCACAAAATCTGCTTCTTCTAAAGCCGTTGCCACGGCCTGGTAACATGCTTCAAAATCATCTTTTATGATACCCAAGGGTTTGGGTACGGCGCCCATCCTTCTGAGCTGGGTTTCGACCATGTAGGAGTTGCTATTGCGGATTTTACCCGGAACTAAAGGGGCATCTACCGGCAATAGTTCAGAACCTGTGGCCAAAATGGCAACTTCCGGCGGTTGATACACTTTGACCTGGTGATAGCCAAAGGTAGCCAACACCGCTTTTTCTCCCGGTCCGATACGCCGACCGGTCTTGGCCAGAACCATTCCTGCTGTGATATCTTCACCCCTGTGGGAGATGTGGCTGCCGGGGGAGACAGGACTTGTCACCTCAATGTAAGACCCATCTTTGTCATTGCCTTCCCGCACATCCTCCAGCATGAGCACGGCATCGGCCCCGGGAGGGATAGCTGCCCCCGTCATAATCCGCATGGCGGTGCCAGACTGTAAAGGGCCTTGGGCTTCTTTTCCAGCGGGGATCGATTCAATTACCCTTAATCTTTTGGGAGCATCCGGTTCGGCTTGTTGTGTATCGGCCGCTTTGACAGCAAACCCGTCATACATGGAACGGTCAAACATAGGGACATGATGATCAGCCACAATATCCTCAGCCAGATGGAGAAAATCGGCCTTTTCTAAAGAGACGGTTATGGCCTTTCCCGGTGAGGATCTGGACACAATCCGTTCAATCGCCTCTTCAATAGTGACCGGTTTTCTATCAGTCTTCATCTTTTACCGCTCCTCCGGTATTTCACTAAGTCTATGGTACATGATACGCTCCCCCTTGACAATTAATCAGCTCCCCTTCTGTTATGATCACGTCCACTGGCTGATCAAAAGGTTCGCGGGGGAGGGGATGATTCAAGACCTGAAACTGAAAAGCAAGGCTGACTTTGGCTACCGCCGGGGATAAAGTGGCTAAATAGCGGTCATAATAACCGGCGCCATAACCAATCCGGTATCCCTCCCGGTCAAAGGCCACCCCGGGTACGATCAGACACTGTAAGCGATCGACATCCATAGGGGTACAGCGTTCGGGGACAGGTTCCGGAATTCCGAAATAAACCGCTTCCAGGTCATCAAATGTGTCCACCTTATAAAAAGTTAACTGTCGTGTTTGGGGATTACACTTGGGCAAATAGATGGTCTTGCCTTGCCTCCATCCTTCTTCAATCAGAGGCACGGTATTCACTTCTTGATTAACAGAATGATAGAGGGCTACATGGCGGGATTTCTGCCACACTGAGAGGCCGCATAAACGATCCTTAATCCGGGCTGACCTTTCCTTCCATTCCTCAGCGGGCAACTGCTTTTTTAAAAACGTTATCTGCTGGCGAATGCGCTGCTTGGTGTACTGGTTTTGCTTCCCATTTTCCTCTGGGATGTGGGCCAAGGTATTCCCCTCCTTCCCTCAATTCGTTGTCAGATCATCTTATTCGTTAAAGGTTTTGCAAGCGTTGTCATTCAGTCACCAACCCAAGCAGAAAACCATATATTGAAAACAGGATAAAGCTTTGAACCCGGCTTAACAATTGTAGCAGAGGTCAGGCTTAGGAGAGGGCATTACCACCGCACCGAACACAGCAGTAGGGGCACGACGGCTTGAACGACAAAGAGAGTGGTCCATCCACTCTCTTTGTCCTATTTACTGGACAAACGCAACTGATACAAGCGATACATATGTTTAACGACCACTTTGGACACGGCATAAATGGGAACAGCTAAAATCAGACCAATGATCCCTGCCAGACTGCCTGCAACTAACAACAGCAAAATGATCGTCAACGGATGAACATCAAGTACGCGTCCCATCACCTGCGGTGAAATCAAATTAGATTCAATTTGCTGGGCAATTACCACAACGATAATCACCTTCAGCATCATCCACGGCGAATCAATCAAGCCCACAATCACTGCGGGAAAGGTGCCGATAAACGGCCCTATAAAGGGAATCACATTGGTTAACATGGCCACCAAGGCCAGAATTAACGAGTACTCCAGGCCAATGATTAAATAACCAATATAAACCATGATGCCCACGCACAGGCTGACAATCAGTTGCCCCAAAACATAAGTGCTCAGGGCTTTATTCATGCCAGAGAGAATGGCTTGGGCCTCTGTCCGCTTATCCTCCGGTAAGAGCTTCAAAATACCTTCGGGAAAGCGGTGGCCGTCTTTCAGCATGTAAAAAAGAATAAACGGGACGATAGCCAAAGTGATCACAAAACTTGTAATCCCACTGATAATATTAGCTAAATTTTGGCCGATGGCACTCATCAGCTGTTGCACGTAAACAGTGGCCTGCTCAATCCAGTCATTGACAAAATCAGGAAAGTTGGCTTGATTGGCCTGAAAATAAAGCCACTGACTCCACAAAAGATCGGCAATGGCCGGAGCAGTTTCAATCAGACGGTTCATTTGTTGCTGGAAAATAGGACCGACCGCCAAACTTAACCCGACTAAAACCCCAATCACAGCCACATACAGCAAAAGGATCGCCATGGCCCGGGGTACGCGGTGCTCAGCCAAGAAGTCGACGATCGGCTTCATTACGTAAAATAAGACCCCAGCCAGCAAAAACGGCATTAGTAAAGTTTGAAAAGCAACTCTAATCGGAGTAAAAATAAAGGAAACCTGACTGGCCAGCCAAATAATGGCCAATACCAGAATCACGCCATAACAAAAGGTGAAAAATTTATGCTTGGGCATCTGTCTGCTCCTCTTTTTTGTGGTGTGACCTTTTGTTGATGATGACCTGGAATAATGTTTACTGTCCTTCTCTTATCCGCCAATATGATACATCTCCACTTTTTTGCCCTTTAAAACATTTGTGTTTTTTAGACGCTCTTCTGAGTAGCGGTCTTGTCGCTTCTCCCATACATTAACAATGCGCGTCCTGAGTTGTTCATCTGTCTCACCCTGACGCAGCGGGGTGCGCAAGTCAGTACCTGCCGTAGCAAACAAACAGGTGTACAAAGTGCCTTCTGCTGACAAACGGGCCCGGGTACAGGTGGAGCAAAAGGCTTCAGTGACCGAAGAAATAAAACCGATCTCCTGCTTTGTCCCCTTGTACCGGTAACGGGAGGCCACCTCTCCGTAATAATTAGGTTCTACTGGTTCGAGGGGCATTTCGGCATTAATCATCTGCACAATTTCCCTGCTAGGCACCACATGTTCCAGCCGCCACCCGTTAGCATTACCCACATCCATAAATTCAATAAAGCGTAAGATGTGACCCTTTTTTCTGAAGTAGCGGGCCATAGGCAAAATATCCTGGTCATTGACGCCCTTTTGCACAACCATATTAATTTTGATGCCAAGCCCTGCTTTTTCTGCAGCTTCAATCCCTTTCAACACATCACGCACTTTAAAACCGCGGCCGTTCATCTTGCCGAACCGTTCGTCGTCCAAACTGTCCAAGCTAACATTCACCCTGTTTAACCCTGCCGATTTAAGAGCTTGGGCATATTTCGGCAGCAATGAGCCATTAGTGGTCAGGGCAATATCTTCAATCCCTTCCACCTGCCGAATCATCTTAATTAAGGTGGGGAGCTCTTTTCTAAGCAGCGGTTCTCCACCCGTGATGCGAATCTTCTTAACCCCTAAGGTGGCAAAAATACGGACCAAGCGGATAATTTCTTCAAACGTTAACAACTTTTCCTGTGGGAGAAAAGGATAATCGGCACCAAAAATCTCTTCCGGCATACAATATCGGCACCGGAAATTACATTTATCAGTGACTGAGATGCGCAGGTCACTTAACGGGCGATTAAACCGGTCAAACACGTGCTGATGGGCTTTGGCTGTCATCTTAATACTCCCCCACCAAATCATATTCATATCATTATAATTTTATCACACTCATTTCGCATATCATAGCACTGGCTTAATGATAAATCCTTTTAGAAATATATAATTTCCAATCTTCTGGTGTATCGATGTCTACGCCCCATAATGAATGATCAAAATCGACGTATTCTACTTCAGCTAAATGTTGACGAATGACATGATTGGCCCCCCTATCTCCTTCAATGCGAAGCAATTCCGGGAAAATGTCTTCAGCAAAGAAGACTGGATGACCAGGAACAGCTGCATAGCGAGGACGGATAATTCATCACAAATCCGTACCGTTAAAAAAGGTCTGCCGAGAACAGGTCCACCACCTGTCCAATATCCTTCACCTTGTAGCCGCCCAATTGCTCGATTTGGATCTTAAACGCCTCAGAAACCATGACTGCCAATAACAACTGTCCTCCTTCACTCTCGTAAAACTCACGGGACATGAGCAAGTCATAAGACTCATCAGCCACTGGAACAAAATCCAAGTCTAGTGCTTTTGCGGCTGAATAAATACCCAATCCCACATCCGCTGTTCCTTCCTTGACCGCAGCAGCCACATTGAGATGGGAATACACCTCTCGCTCGTAACCGCGAATGTCATTAACAGAAAGATCGTTTTGTGCCAGCAGAGAATCAAACAAAATCCTGGTCCCTGCTCCCCTCTGTCTGTTAACATAAATCAAATTCTTATCGACAATATCTTGCACAGAAGAAATCTGATGAGGATTGCCTTTTGGGACGATCCACCCTTGTTCTCGCTGTAAAAACCGAACCAGCACCACGTCCTCATCCTTCAAGTAGCGTTGAACGAAGGGAATATTGTACACGCCGCTTTCTTCATCCAAAAGATGAATGCCGGCTACATGGGCCTCCCCTTTCTTGATGGCCATCAGCCCGGCCATGCTGCCAGTATGGGAGGAAATAATTTGCCTATCTTGGTCCCGCTCTTTGATCAGAGAAGATAAGAGGTCAATAGATAAGTCATGGCTTCCGCTGAACAAAATGGATTTACGAATGGTTTCCAGGGGTTTATACAACTCTACGGTTACTTTCTCCCCTTGCTCATAGCCCAAACTTTCAGGCGGGACAATGAGCAAACCGTCCGCTTTGACCAGAGACATGGTGACGCCCGCAGCCCGTGTCAGGGGATTGGCAACATATTTGCCATTGACATAACCGATATTCAGACGGACAAAATCTTCCGACCCCATTGTAGAGACTAATCGTCTGCCCAACGTCACTTCCAGCTTCGGTCTCTTTGGGACCGACACCCCTAAATAGTGGCAGATAAGAGGTTGTACAAACCATTCCAGGGTGAGGTAAGCAGACACCGGATAACCAGGCAGGCCGATGACAGGGGTATCCTCCACTTTGCCAAGTACTACCGGTTTGCCGGGACGGGTCGCCACACCGTGCGTAAACACTTCACCAAGCTCAGCAATAAGGTGGACGGTATAATCTTCAGACCCTGCCGATGATCCAGCATTAAGGAGCACGATGTCAGACGTCCGGACACAGTCCAGAATGGCCGCTCGAATCTCTTCGGTATCATCTTTGACGATCCCGTAATAACGGGGAGAGCCTCCCCACTGTTCAATATAACCGGCAAACACCGTTCCATTAAATTCGATAATTTGGCCGGGGGTGACATCAATAGTAGGCTGAACCAGTTCACTTCCGGTGGGAATAATGGAAACAACCGGTTTTTTAACCACGGGAACAGACAAAATACCTCCGGCCAAAAGGGCCCCTTGGTCAACAGGACGAATCACATGTCCCTGAGGCAGCAACATCTCGCCACTGACAACATCCTCCCCAACAGGGCGAATATGTTGCCAGGGAGTGGCCGGTTCAATAATTTGCACTTTGCCCTCGCCCAGCTCCTGAACATGCTCGATCATAATCACCGCATTGTAGCCTGCCGGAATGGGATCACCGGTGTCCACATACTCAAATGTTTCCCCTTCCACCAGCTGCTTCGGCCGCTGCTCATGGGCACCATAGGTGTCTTCCGCCCTGACTGCAATGCCATCCATGGCCGAAGCATGATAATGGGGCATGGACAAACAGGCATAAATCGGTTCAGCTGTCACCCTGCCCAAGGCTTTGACGGTTGGGACCCATTCCACTTCTCTCGGCGTCCGAAAGTGAGAAAGCAACTGCTTTAATGCCTGTTGCCGGGGTACATCTTCCAAATAAATGGTCCGTTCTATTTTTTTTCTGGTCATGGTTTCCCCTCCTTGCCAGCAAATCACCCGATTGTTAGCCTCAGCTGTTTAACGCAGCATAATAACCGGAACACGCTCTCCCTGCCGCACCCCTTCTTTTCCTGAAGCAATCTCTACCAAGCCATCACTGGCCACAAGCGTGGAGATAAGTCCCGATTTGCCCAGTATGGGTTCTGCCCACCATTCTCCTTCTTTTTTGACCAGACGCACGCGGATGTAATCGGCCCGTCCGGGGCTGGAAGCGATATTTTGAGTGATGCGTGCCTCAATCCTGCGCGGTAAGCTCCGTTCTGCTTCACCCTGTAATCTTCTCATCACCGTCTGACCGAAGAGCAGAAAAATCAGCATAGCTGAAGCCGGTTGTCCTGGGAGGCCCAACACAGGCTTCTTGCCAGCCATGCTAAAAATGGTAGGTTTTCCCGGTTTGATGGAAACCCCATGGACTAAAACCCCGGGATCACCCAGAGATTGGATCACTGCTGTCATGTAATCTTTTGCACCTATGGAGCTTCCGCCAGACATGACTAAAAAGTCAACTTGCTCATACAAACGGTGGACGGTCTGTTTTAATTGCTCCTCATCGTCTGGAACAATACCTCCAAACATCACTTCACCGCCCCATTCCTCAATAAGGGCAGAAATGGTCAGCTGGTTAATATCCCTGACTTGTCCCACTTTCAATTCCTGAGTCTGGTAAGAGACAATTTCATCCCCTGAGGAAAAGTAACCTACCCTTACCGGCCGGTAGACCGTCACTTCCGTAATGCCAAGGGAAGCCAAGACCCCTAGCTCCTGGGCTCGCAGACGGGTTCCTTTGGCTAATAATTGAGCTCCTTTCTGTACATCTTCTCCCTTTTGGATCACGTTCTCCTGGGGAGCAACTTGCCGGTATGTATTTAATAATCCATCCAGGTTTTCACAGTATTCCATCATGATGACACTATCGCTGCCCGGGGGAAGCATTCCGCCTGTGGGAATGGCCATGGCCTGCCCTTTTTCCAGCACCTGGGTTACCTCTTCCCCCATTTCAATCTCCCCAACCACTTCTAGAAACTGGGGATTAGATTCACTGGAACCATATGTATCCTGAGCTTTGACTGCATAGCCATCCACCGTTGCACGGTCAAAACCAGGCACATCTTCCGGAGCGATAATATCCTCAGCCAAAACAAACCCTCTTGCTTGGTGAAGGGGAAGGGTAACCGTCGCCCCGTGAGGTGTGACGTTTTGGTTTATAATTGAAAATGTTTCTTCGACTGATTTTACATTGTAAAATTGCACGATGATCCCCTCCTGCTTTTTACTTCGCCAGTAAAAGAACAAATTCCTTCTTGCCTTCTTCAGCTTGTTCATCAATAATAAGCAAAAAGAGCATCCTTCCAGACAGGAGGTAAAGGAAGTGCAGATTAAAGTGTTTGCCAATTTTAGGGAGATTTGTGGAGGAAAAATTGTCACATTAGACCTTACCCCGCCTCAAACCGTAGCATCGGTGCTCGACGCCTTAATAGCCCAGTATCCCCCCATGAAAGAAGAGCTCTTCACCGAACAAAAAACGCTTAAACCTTTGGTCCATGTCTTTGTCAACGGACAAAACATTATCCATCTTGATGGGCTGCAAACCAAAGTGGAGAGCAAGGATGAAATTGCCCTTTTTCCCCCTGTTGCCGGAGGATAAATGGGGAGGCAGCAGGCGAATGTACACCGAACAGTTGGAGATCAGGGGAGTTAACTTAAAAGACATTTTCTGTTATTTGCATCAATTGGGCGGCCGCCCCTGTCCCCACAGCAGCTCTTCAGCCGTCACGGTTTTTGATCATCCCGACTGGCACTGCCATGTGGAGCAGAAGGAGCCTTTCATTTTCATGCACTCACCGATACCCAAAGTCCACGTACAGTTTTTTGCCCTGGATAAAGATCACCTGGAACATGTTGTCAAATTGTTCAGATTGAAAACATTCCGTGCCGGAGGCTAGGATTTGGATGCCACAATCTGTTGCCAGTTGGGTGAGGAAAAATGCCGAAATCGTTGTAATGAATAAATGGGGTCAAGGCCCTCTACCGTCAGGGGTAGAGGGCCTTGACCTGCGGATTAGGCCCCTACTGCTTCGTTGATCCCCAACTCCTGCAGTTTTGCTTTGGTCACCACGCCTTTCTCCCAGCCTCTCACCTGATAATACTCATTCAGCATGACATCCAAATGGCTGACAGAGCCTTTGGAGTTTCCTCCCGCCGGTTCTTGCAGGAACCGTTTGGGCAAGAGATCATCCTCATAGCCAAAGCCGGCCAGGTTGTTAAAGTAACGTTCCAGATTGTAGATCCTCTCCCCGATTTTCATAATATCTTCGCCTGTCAGGTCAATGCCCACAACAGCGGTATATTGCTTGGCGTATAAATCAGCATTTTCGGAGAAGGACGAGAACTTGCACAGATCGAGGGAGTCGGAAAAAGCATGCAGATCCTGGAAGATTTTTAACAGCTCACCCTTGCCTTCTGGCTTCAAGCGGTCTGTTGGCTCGGGAATACCGACAATTTCGCTGGCCACTGTGTATCCCCGCAAGTGACAGGCACCGCGGTTGCTGGTTGCATAACCCAGACCAATGCCCTGGATGCCGCGGGGATCATATGCTGGAATAGCTTGATTTTTAACCACCATAGCAATGTCCGGATCTCCAAAGTGCTTGGCAGCTCGTGCTGTACCATTGGCTAGGATATCACCAAAACCTTCCCGGCGGGCAATTTTTTCGGTCAGGGCGATCATGGTATCCACGTCTCCCCATGGAATGGGTTCCTGATGTAAACCTTTTTCATAAGCTTCCATGGCCATGGAGAGGGTGTTGCCCAATTCAATTGTATCCATGCCATACTCATTACAGAGGTCGATCAAATACGCAACCGCTTCTTTGTTGGATGTTCCGCAGTTTGGACCCAAAGCCCAAGCTGACTCGTATTCAAAACTTTCCACTCTGGTCTTATACGGCCCTTCTTTCACTTCCACTTCAATTTTACAAGCTACAGGACAGGCATGACAGGTGGGGTCACTGACTAAGAGCTCATTGCGCACCGTTTCACCGCTGATCTCATCCGCTGTGGGAAAATAGGTTTCCTGTGAGTTTTTAGACGGCAAAGCACCCACCTCGTTGATAATATTCATCAACACGTTGGTACCATAGACAGACAAACCGCCCTTTTTGGGTGCTGTGAGTGCCCCTTCCATGAGGGCCTTCAATCCTGCCTTGATTGCTTCAGGATACTCATCAGGCCGTGCCGGTTCCGGCATGTTTCCTTTCTGGGAGGCCCTGATGACAATGGCTTTTAAATTTTTCGAACCAGCCACCGCTCCCGTGCCTCCCCGTCCGGCCGCACGGTCATCTTCGTTTATGAAGCCGGCAAACAACACCTGATTTTCTCCTGCCGGGCCAATCGTCATCACCGAAACATCTTTGCCGTATTTATCACGCATATACTTGATTGTGGCCCGCGTACCCATTCCCCACAGATGGGAAGCATCTCTTAATTCCGCTTTGCCGTCTTCCACATACAGATAGACGGGTTTGTCGCTCTTTCCTGTAAAAATGAGGTTGTCAAACCCCGCCCATTTTAATCTGGCCGCTGTCCATCCTCCCATATGGGAGTCCGTTACTGTTCCTGTCAACGGTGAACGGGTAACTGTACACAAACGTCCGCTCATATTGATTCTGGTTCCTGTCAAGGGCCCTGTCATTACACAGAGCATGTTCTCTGGCGAAAGCGGGTCTACCTTATAAATCTGGTGGTCAAACAGGTATTTCACCCCCAGCCCCCGGGCCCCTACATATTTGACCAGATCTTCTTCTTTCGGTGCTCTGTATTCTACAGTGCCCGAGGTTAAGTCCACCCACGCTTCTTTGTGACGGTAGCCTCCTAGCTTCACAGTTGATCAACCTCCCTTTTAAATAGTGATGAACTGGCCTAAAGCCTTTTGTCATTTATTTATATTCAACTATTTACATTCAACATGCAAGCGCTTAAATCCTTTTTAATCGCAAATTTTTTTCTAAAATATTGGAGGAATAATTGGGATATGTTATGCTCAAATTACCATCTCTACGCTAATCAATCGGTCATTTTAGACCTTGCGGAGTGGAAATGTACATGGTGATGAGCCATTCAGTGGAACAGGCATTGTTAAGGGATAAAAAAGTGGCTATTATTGGGGTTGGTGCGCTGGGATCAGTAACAGCCCAGCATTTGGTCAGACTGGGCGTGGGAAAGCTGCGCCTCATTGACCGGGACATCGTGGAAATGAGCAATCTTGGGCGGCAAGTACTGTTCACAGAAGACGATGCACTCAACCAATTGCCTAAAGCGGTTGCTGCCAAAAGCAGACTGCAGGCGATCAATTCGTCCGTTGACATCACCGCTTATGTTGAGGATGCAAATCCCCATACCATTGAAATGTTAGTTCAAGATTGTGATCTTATTATAGACGGTACAGACAATTTGCGCACGCGCTTTTTAATTAACGATGTGAGTGTTAAATTCAACATCCCCTGGATTTACGGCGGTGCTATTGCCTCCAGAGGTGTTGTGGGCTGCTTTATCCCTTCCCGTACCCCCTGCTTGCGCTGCCTGTTTCATGAACCTGATGAACTGCATGGCCAAACCTGTGATACGATAGGGGTATTGGGGCCCCTTGTGCATGTGGTTGGCTCGTGCCAGGCCCTTATCGCCTATCAGCTATTAACGGGGCACATTGAAGCCTGTCAACCCGTTTTAAAACATATTGACCTTTGGCACCACGATGTGGATGAGCTGCCCCGCGTGTTCAATCCCCAATGCCCCTGTTGCCAGAATAAAGAATATCATTTTTTGGAACAGGTGGCTAAAGAGCCCGTTATTGCCCAGCTTTGTGGCCGGAACAGCATCCAGGTGACCCCCCAACAACCTGTGCACGTGCCGTTTGAGACGTGGATCAATAGGTGGAAACAGCTTGGCGAGGTTAAACAAACGCCATTTTATGTACAGCTCTATTACCATGGGTACCGCATCGTCATCTTTAAAGATGGGCGGTTGCTGCTGGAAGGTTTATCAGATCCAGAACAAGCCAAACAATTATACACCAAGCTGATCGGCACTTAACTGAAAAGCAACAGGCAGCAACTAGGTGATACGGGTAGCATAGAGGGCTAATTTGAGAGATAATCAACAATGTCAAGAGCCCCAGTCTTGAACTGAGGCTCTTTTTTTATATATTTATTACGTCTAAAAGTTTAACTGTCAACTGGCACCCGTTATTATTAACTATATTGTTGCCCGCTCAACTGTTGCTGAGCCATACGAACCAGGCGCTTGGTCATTTCTCCACCAACTGAACCGTTAGCACGAGAAGTGGTTTCAGGTCCCAACTGTACACCAAACTCCTGGGCAATTTCGTATTTCATTTGATCAAGGGCTTGTTGTACACCAGGCACGAGAAGCTGATTAGTGTTCCTGCTTCTGTTTTGAGCCATAGTCTTTTTCCTCCTTTTTAAAGGATAAATAGTGATGGGATTCTTACTTTGCACTGCAAGATAAGTTTCTATGCAGGGATCGACATGGTAATGATTCCTAACAAAAAACCGCACATTAAACGTTAAGCAGACCAAAAAGAAGGCTGCTTAGCGGTTAATGTACGGTTAGATCATTTGAGATGAAGTTATGTATGGAGGCGGCACCCGGATTCGAACCGGGGATAAAGGTTTTGCAGACCTCTGCCTTACCACTTGGCTATGCCGCCATAATCAACATGGCTGGGCTGGCTGGATTCGAACCAGCGCATCACGGGGCCAAAACCCGTTGCCTTACCACTTGGCTACAGCCCAGCATTGATAAACATGGGGCGACTGATGGGATTCGAACCGCCGAACCCAGAGGGAGCAGATTTACAGTCTGCCGCGTTTGACCACTTCGCTCCCCCTCCACACATAAATGCCCAAACGTCCTTAAACGTTAAAAAAAGAGCAACACGAAAGTGTGCGTCTCTTTTTCCACAAGATAGCTATTTACACTTCATTATTGGTTGCGGGGGCAGGATTTGAACCTGCGACCTTCGGGTTATGAGCCCGACGAGCTACCAGACTGCTCCACCCCGCGTCAATATCATTGTCTTTTGCATTACTTTATTATAGAACATAACAAAGTTAATGTCAAGAGTCCAGGCTAATGATTTGTGGATGATGGCGGAGAAGGAGGGATTTGAACCCTCGCGCGGCAGTTAGCCGCCTACTCCCTTAGCAGGGGAGCCCCTTCAGCCACTTGGGTACTTCTCCGCATTGCGCCTGTATCATTTCCAACGCATTACTTATCCAACGCATTACTTAATATAACATCTTCCCACGTGTTTATCAACCCCTGAACGGATGTTTTAATTTTGTCTCTTCTTTAAAAGCGCAAAAGCACAAAGACCAAAACCTTTGTGCTTGGCTCAGTGACTAGTGAAGTTTGTCTTCGTCCTCAATATCTAATATGGCCGGCCTCGTTTTTTTCAAAGGCACTGGAGTTCGAACCAGCACCTCATACAACGCTTTTATATCCAATGGAATCAGCGGCCACAAATAAGGGACATTCAATGTTTTCGTTGAGGCAAGCAAAATAACCCAAAAAGCAACCGCCAATGTAAATCCATACAGCCCAAATACCGCCCCCGCAATTAAAAAGATGATGCGAAACATCCGATTGGCTAAACTTAATTCATAGCTTGGAGTAGCATAAGTTCCCATGACTGAAATAGCCACGTACAGGATCACTTCATTTGTAAAGAGTCCCACCTGTACAGCTATTTCACCAATTAAAATCGCGGCTACCAAACCTAAAGCGGTCGCTAATGCGCTGGGAGTATGAATGGCAGCCATGCGCAATATTTCTGTACCGATTTCAGCTAAGAAAAATTGCCAGAACAAAGAGAGATGCCCCACATCATTGGGCCCGATGAAGTCCCAACGCTCGGGCAGCAAATGGGGGTTGGTTGCCAATACATACCACAAAGGTAAAACAAACAATGAAGTAAAAATAGCGGTAAACCGCACCCAGCGTAAAAAAGCGCCCACAACCGGTTTTTGGCGATATTCTTCAGCATGTTGAAGATGGTGCCAAAAAGTGGTCGGACAGATTAAAACACTCGGGGAACCATCGACAATGATGAGCACATGCCCTTCCAGCAAATGCACGGCTGAAGTGTCTGCCCGCTCCGTAAACCTGACCAATGGATAGGGATTCATATAGCGTCCAAAAATAAATTCTTCAATGGTTTTTTCTGCCATACTCAGCCCATCAATATTGATTTCATCCAGTTTTTGATCAATCAGCTTCACAAGATCGGGATCAGCAATACTGTCCATATAAGCAAGCACAATATCTGTTTTAGATCTTTGGCCGACTTGCTTATATCTCATCACCAGTGAACGGTCGCGGATACGGCGCCGGATAAGGGCAGTGTTAAACACCAGCGTCTCCACAAATCCATCCCGGGGCCCGCGGACTACCCGTTCAATATCAGGTTCTTCTGGGGTACGGCTGGGATATTCCCTAATGTCAATTAATATGGCTTTTGTGGCACCTTCCACGATCAAGGCTGCCTGCCCTGACAAAACTTGGGTAATCACTTCTTCCAGATCTTCAGTTGTTTCCAGTTCGATATACGGGATCAAGCTGCGTGTCAACACTTCAATGGGGTTAGAACGCAAGTCCCGGGGGGCAAGAGCGTTGATATGCCGCATGATATTGACCATCACATCGTCCTTGGCAAAACCGTCTACAAAAAAAAGGCCAAATTTTAACCCGCCATATTCCAATTTGTGATGGATCACATCAAAACTTTTGTCAATCCGCAACTCTTTTTGTAAATAGCTGATATTTTCTTCAAACCGTTCGGAAACGGGAACTTGCGTGACCTGACTCATACCCAGTCTCCTTCCGCCCTTTTTTGTTAGTATGGTGGAAGGAGAGGCTTTGTATGTGTGCTGAACTAATACTTCCTTAACAGCCATTTAAGGGGCAAAATCGAAACCAGGATGATCAGTAATGCGGCAGGAGCAGCTAAATGGTAAATCGCTTCCCTCGCCTCAACCCAAACCCTTACTGCCAGCGTATCAAATCCGGGTGGACGCAACAGCAAAGTGGCTGGCAGCTCTTTGATTGAGCTGACAAAAACCAGCGCCCCGCCTGCCAAAATACCGGGCATCACCAGCGGCAAGATCACAGTAAACAACACCTTCCAGGGCGGTTGGCCCAAACTGCGGGCCGCTTCATCCACCCGTGGGGAGACAAGGCTGAGGGAAGCTTCCCCTGCCTGTAAAGCTTGGGGCAAAAAGCGGATAAAATAGGCCAGAACTACAAGGAAAAACGTATTGTACAACCAGGTGACATATTGATTAAAAATAAAAACAATCCCAAGGGCCACGATTACTCCTGGCAGGGCATATCCCGCATAGGCCAGTTTGTCAATAATCTTGCTCATCAGAGAAGGATAGCGTGACTTAAGATAAATGACCGGCAAGGCAAACAGCATGGAGAGAAAAGCCGCCAAACCTGCTACTTTCATACTGTTAAATACGTAGCCCCAGAACCGGGCATCCAAGGCACCCATACGTATCCCAATGTTGGACCAGTAAAGGAGCACCATGATAGGCAAGGCAACAGACAGGAAAAAGATAAACAAAACATAGATTAATGCGGGAATTTTCCAACGGCCCAACGGGAGAAGATCAGGTTCCCTAAAGGAGTTGCTTGTTTGATAATACTTTTGGTTGGCTCTTGTTTTTTTCTCTATCCACAAAATGAAAAGCGTGATCAAGATCAGCACCAAGCTGAGAACACTGGCCGATATGCGGTCATAGCTGCCCATTTGGTAATAAATAGCCGAAGTAAATGTGGTATACCTTAACATTGCAATGGCACCAAAATCAGACAGAACATATAAGGAGACCAGGATGGACCCTGCACCAATTGCGGGGCGCAGGAAAGGCAAGTTGACCTTCCAAAATGTTTGGAGAGGCGTTAAGCCTTGAGAGCGGGCAATGTCTTCAAAATTGCGGTTCATCTTCCTCAGGGCAGCGCTGGCAACCAAAAAAACGTAGGGGTATGTGAACATGGTTAAAGCAAAAAAAACGCCCCAAAAGCTGTAAATATTGAACGGAAAATCCACCTGGCTCAGCCAAGGCTTCTCTGCCCACCAACTGGCCACCCACCCTCTGGGACCAAAAACAATGACATAGGTCATAGCCCCAACATAAGGAGGAATTACAAGGGGGAGGGCCAGCAGCCATTGCCACGTTCGCCTGCCGGGCAACTGGCAGCGGTTGACCAGCCAGGCCAGAGAAACTCCGATGAACACCGCTAAAGTTGTAACTGCTACTGTTAAAAGCAAAGTGTTCTGCAAAAGCTCCGGGATACGGGAGTCTAACAGCCGTAACCAGCGTTCCGTCCCGGCAAAAAGGGAGCGCCAAACGACATAAAAAATAGGAACGCCCATCGCTAAGGCTGTGATAAGGCCTAACAAAAGAAGAAACACATCGGGGGGATTCCCGTTCCAATGCTTGCGCCAATAGAAACGGACCCAACGGAAGAGGGTTCGGGAAGCCGGTTCCCGAACCTCTTGCTGCCTTCTATTCAGTTCTTTATGCTGAACTTCTTGTTGTCGGACTAAATCGCGTTTCATCAACTTTAGCTCCTACCTGAAAGAATGGGCATCTTGAATACTCCAAGATCTCCGTTTATTATTGTAAACAATCTTAGACCTTTCGTCCATGGCTTAAACCCTTAAAAGTTCAGGATCCCCTCATCTTTATCAGCGCAACTCCAAATCCAAACCAGCTTCTTCAATTAATGCTTTAGTGTCTTCCCATACTTTGCCAAGCTCACGCAACGGCATATCCATGACTTTGTAGTCAGAAATGCGGGCGGCTTCCTCCCGGGTTTGTACGTTGGGATTCAGCGGCACTTCCATGGACTCATAAGAAAATTCCCTTTGTCCTTCCTCTGTCAGCAGCCACTCAATAAATGCTTTGGCATTGTCCGGGTTAGGACCCCCTTTGATCAAAGCCACACCGGCTGCATTGACAAAAACGCCCATTTCTCCTTCACCCTGGTCTGGGTAAATAAAACCGACATTGTTATCCTCAGGCTCATTTAACTGTTGATGGTAATAATAGTTGTTAACCAGTCCGAATTTATATTCACCTGCGCCAACAGCACGGCGAATATCTCCGTGGCCTTCAGTAATGGCTCCGGCGTTATCTTTCACTTTGGACAACCATTCTTTCGTCTTTTCGTCACCCCATTCATAACGCAAGGCTGAGACGTGGGCGACCATAGAACCGTTACCCCCGCGGGTAATCATGAATTGCCCTGCCCATTTAGGGTCGGCCAGTTCTTCCATTGTTTTAGGCATTTCTTCTTCACTAATTAAATCTTTATTGTAAATAAATCCACGGGAACGCGCTGACAACCCTATCCAGGAATTATCTTCAGCACGGAATTTTTCATCAATGCTTTCCACGCCTTTAGGCTCCCAGCCTTCCAACAAACCTTGCAAGCGAAGATATTCCATGGCACCGATATCATTAGAAATAAAGATGTCAGCCTGAACATTGTTGGCCTCTTCAATGATCCGTTGTACAGCGCCATCGTCCCCATGCAAGGCGCGCACCGTAATCCCTGTTTGTTCAGCAAACTTATCAAGGAGCGGCTGAACAAATTTCTCGTTACGAACAGAGTAAACCACAAGTTCCCCAGATAACTCTACAGCCTCTTCATTGTTTTCTTCGATAGCGTCTTCCTGGCCTTCTTCAGGCTGCGTTGCTTCCGGCTGCTCAACGTCATCCGTTTGGCCGCAAGCAGCCAAAGCAAATAATAATGATAACGCCAAAAGTGCAAATAAGAACGGCTTCAAGTGGTGTTTCATGCAGATATCCCCCTTATTATGTATTCATAATGAGATTCATTCTCATCACAACTTTAATTATATTGCGATTGAGAATCACTGTCAATAAATTTTTTTACAAAAAAAGACGTGCCTTGCCGGACACGTCTTATTATGAGAATTCAATGGTCTTGCTCACCTGTTTCGGCAAAACGTTTAATGCGTGCCCCAATTTCATCCCTTACTCGGCGGAATACGGCCCATTTTTCTTCTTCTGTTCCCTCCGCTTTGGCCGGATCATCGAACCCCCAGTGCCAGCGTGTGGTTCCAGGCGGTGTGGCCGGACAGACCTCGTCAGCATGCCCGCATAAGGTGATCACATAATCCGCTTGCTTTAGAAGTTTGGGGTCAATGACATCAGAAGTTTGCTGGCTAATATCTATGCCCACTTCTTTCATGACTTCCACCGCCATCGGATTAACCCCGTGAGCTTCGATCCCGGCCGAATACACCTCAAAGCGGTCCCCTAAATATTTTTTGGCCCATCCTTCAGCCATTTGGCTGCGGCAAGAGTTCCCCGTGCACAAAAAATAGATAATCGGTTTTTGCTTAGACATGTGGTTCGGCTCCTTTCAAGCCAGAGTAGATGTAAAAACTTTTGCGGTTAAGAGATGGGCTCATCCTTAACGACACACTCTTAACCCCTTTTGTTCCAATTCGGTTATCTTGTGACTGAGCTCAGGCAAACGCTCCAATAAAGGCTCAATAAATCTACAGGCTTCATGGTCTTTATTCAGTTGATAAAATATCCATTGCCCTTGCCGGGTCTCCTTGACCAGATTGACACTTTTCAATCGGCGGACATGCTGGGAGACAGCCGGCTGGGACATATCAAACAGAGCCACAAATTCACAAACACACATCTCATGCTCACGCATCAAGGCTACCATCTGCAAGCGAGTAGGATCCCCCAGCACCTTAAGAATCTCCGCTTGCTCTTTCCAGGTTAACATCGATCTTCTCTCCTTAATCGATGATAGAAAGCCAAATATACAGGCCCAACAAGGTTGATAATCACCCTTACCGTTGTGGTCAATACAAATATATAATAATATATTTATATTTAAATTTGCAATGTGTATTTGGCTGCAGTGGTCAGCAATGCGTTCAAAGTAACGGGCAACATAAGCCAATTGTAGTATCTGCTCCATTAGATCAGGATAAGCAATCATTATCAATCATGATCGTAAACGAATCAATCGCAGCCATCACATCTGCTTGCTCAACACGGGCAGTTGTTTTGGCAATATCCACAGCAAAATCACCGATCCGCTCAATGCTGGTTGTGATCTTCAAAGCTGCCATAGTTGCTCATCTTTATTTTTCAGGGCGCTTACCGATTTCTTCAGGGCCTCATTCACTTTTTGCCCCATAAGGTAAAGACTTTTCTTTAGAGCCCTTAAGTCCTGGTCATACTGTTTGCGTGTCTTCATCACAACGCCTCCTTAAGACCCGTTGCAGACGGGATGCAAGCAATATTACCCAAATCTTCCCGTGATATAGTCTTCTGTCCGTTGGTCAGATGGATTGGAGAAAATAGTATTCGTGTCATCATATTCTACAACTTCTCCGTTTAAGAAAAAGGCGGTACGGTCAGAAATGCGGGCGGCCTGTTGCATGTTGTGCGTGACGATCACAATCGTATAGTTCTTTTTTAACTCTTGCACCAATTCCTCTATTTTCAGGGTCGAAATAGGATCCAAAGCAGAGGTTGGTTCATCCATCAAGATCACATCCGGCTCGATAGCCAGACACCGGGCGATGCACAGACGCTGCTGCTGGCCTCCAGATAATCCGTATGCATTCTCGTGCAAGCGATCCTTCACTTCATCCCATAACGCTGCTCCACGCAAGCTTTTTTCCACAATCTCATCCAGTTGCGCTTTGTTTTTAATGCCATGAATGCGTGGCCCATAAGCAATGTTGTCATAAATCGACTTGGGGAAAGGATTCGGTTTTTGAAAGACCATGCCCACATCGGTTCGCAGCTGAACCACGTCATAACTGGGATCAATAATGTTCTGACCGCGATACAAGATTTCTCCCCGTACTTTTACATTAGGGGTTAACTCCACCATGCGGTTCAATGTTTTGATAAAAGTAGATTTTCCGCAACCTGACGGCCCGATAATGGCAGTCACCTGATTCTCAGGAATGGTTAAAGTGATCTCTTTTAGCGCCTGGTCCTCGCCATACCATACATATAAATGGCGCACGTCAAAAATGGTTTGTGTTGCCGTTTGAGGCATCCTGGGTGCTCCTTTCTTACTTGTTTGCTTTAAAACTTATGCTGAAATTTGTTACGCAGATAAATGGCTAACGCATTCATTGTCAGCAGCATGGCCAACAGAACGATAATCCCCGCAGCTGCCACATATTGAAAATCTTCTTGCGGACGGGAAATCCAGTTAAAAATTTGAATAGGCATAACCGTAAACTGGTCCAGCGGACTCGAAGGCGTAAAAGCGACAAAAGTGAGTGCCCCGATCATAATTAAGGGAGCTGTTTCACCAATTGCCCGGGACAAGGCCAGAATATTCCCGGTTAAAATTCCGGGCAGTGCCGCAGGAAGCACAATGCGCCGGATCGTCTGCCATTTTGTGCCGCCCAAGGCGTATGAAGCGTGTCTTAACTCCTGCGGGATTGATTTTAAAGCCTCTTGAGAGGCGACAACAATAATCGGAAGAATAAGCAAAGCCATCGTAAAAGCACCGGCTAAGATACTCCTGCCCAATCCCATTCCTCTGACAAACAGGGTTAACCCTAATATGCCGAAGACAATAGACGGAACCCCGGCCAAGTTAGAAATATTAACCTGAATAAACCGGGTAAACCAGTTCTTCTTGGCATATTCTTCAAGATAAATGGCCGTTCCAACGCCGAGCACAAAGGCAATGGGTGCAGTCAAAGTAATCATCCAGATTGTTCCAAAAAATGCCGATTTAATTCCGGCATTAGCCGGCCTGCGGGATGGATAGTTAGTTAAGAAATCCCAGTTCAGCCAGCCTATACCGTTAATCAGCACATCAATCAGCAGGGTGCATAACACTACAATACCCACAGATGTGCTGGACAAGAAGACAAGATAAGACAGACGGTCAAACCGTTTTCTTCCACTTAAGGTTCGTTTCAGCTGTTCTCTGGGGAGACTCATCAATAATCCTCCTTAAATCGTCTGGACAGCCAGCTGGCAATCATATTCATGACAAAAGTCAACACAAACAAGGTCATGCCTACAGCATAGATGGTATAGTACTCAATGCTGCCAAACGGCGTATCACCCAGACTCACCTGTACGATATAAGCGGTTAATGTTTGAACAGGCTCCACTGGATTAAAGGTAAAATTGGGCATCGCCCCGGCTGCGATCGTCACAATCATGGTTTCGCCGATGGCTCGGGATATCGCAAGTACAAAGGATGCGATAATCCCTGAAAAAGCAGCAGGAACGACCACTTTTAAAGCCACTTCCAGACGCGTGGCTCCCAAAGCATAAGCCCCCTCACGAATGGAACGGGGCACAGCCGTCATGGCATCTTCACTCAGAGAAGCAACCATAGGAATAATCATGATCCCGACGACAATTCCGGCACTTAAGGCATTAAACAAACCTAAATCGGGAATAAACACCCTTAATAGCGGAGTAACAAAGGAAAGGGCAAAAAAGCCATAAACAATGGTTGGCACCCCTGCTAACACTTCCAATATGGGCTTAATCACGCGTCTGACCCGGTCAGGAGCATACTCACTCAGAAAAATAGCGCTGGCCAAACCGATAGGAATGGCCACTATACTAGCGATCAATGCAACCAGGACAGAGCCGGCAACCAAGGGAAGCACGCCAAACCGCTGAGGCTGAAACAAGGGCGTCCATTGTGTGCCTGTGACAAACTCGATAATGGAAACTTGCCCAAAAAAAGTGACCGTTTCTTTTAAGAGCGTATAAATAATGCCGAAAGTCACAAGAATAGAAAGGGATGCACAAACTAAAAGCAATTTTGGCACGACCCATTCAGTCACACGGCCTATTTTAAACGAATTACTTCTGTTGGCCTTTATCTGTTCCCGCACGGATTGGGAGATGACCTTTTTGTTGGGCGAATGGCTCATGGCCTTCAATTCACTTCTGACACTCACCATACTTCCTCCTCATATGAATGAGCCAAAAGTGTGATAATGCATATCACACTTTTGGCACAAATAATCACTATCTATTGTTTCAACCTATTGTTTCAACGCATCTAGTTTTTCTTTATTTTCTTCATAAACTTCATCAGGCAGGTTGATGTATCCCACTTCAAGTGCCATTTCTCCTGCCAGTTCATTCATAAAGTACACATAGTCTTGCACTTGCGGTTTTTCCAAGAAGGAGTGCACATTGACATAGACGAAGATCGGTCGGGACAGCGGTGTATAAGTGCCGTCGTTGATGGTTTCTTCAGTGGGAACAACCGGTTCAGCATGCTCATCTGCTTTAATGGCCACGATGTTTAATTTGTCCTGGTTCTCGACGTAATAAGCATAGCCAAAGTAGCCTAACGCATATTCATCATCGGCAATTCCCTTAACCAACACATTGTCATCTTCGGAGGCCACAAAGTTGGAGGTAATCTCATGATCGTCGCCAATGATGACTTCATTCCAGTAATCAAAAGTGCCTGAGTCTGTTCCCGGGCCGAACAACTTAATTTCAGCATCCGGAAATTCAGGTCGAACCTCATTCCAATTGGTCACTTCTCCAGTCCAAATTTTTTGCAGTTCTTTAACTGTTAAATCTTTGACAAAGTCATTCTTGGCACTGACCACAACAGCAAGCCCGTCATAGGCAATGGGAAGCTCCACATATTCAATGCCATTTTCTTCAGCAATGGCTGCTTCTTCCTCCTTAATGGGGCGAGAAGCATTGCTCAAGTCAGTTTCACCGACGGTAAACCGTTTGAATCCCCCGCCAGTACCAGATACACCAACCGTTACGTTAACGTCAGGCTGTTCCATGCGGTATTCTTCAGCAATGGCTTCCTGTAAAGGATATACAGTAGATGAACCGTCAATCTGCACGTTACCTGACAACGCTTCAGCAGCTGAGTCTTGTCCTGCTTCACTGTTTGGGTTTTGCTCAGTGTTGCTTTCTGTGGTCCCGCATCCAGCAACCACAACCAGTAAAGCAGCTAAAATCATGAAAACCCCTGTCCATTTCAACATGCGCCTCATCCATCAGTTCCTCCTCATGAATCAATATCTCTCCCTTACATGTATGAGGATACACCCTATTTTTTAAGGTGGTTTTAATAGAATGTTAAGTTAGTGTAAAGATTGCTAGAAATAAAAATAAAAAAAGAAGAGAGTTGTTCTACTCTCTTCTCGCAAATCATCGGGACGGAAAGGACAGGTGCCGCATCTTAGGTGACAGCTTCCACTCCGAAGCCGGTTCGCTTATTCCGTTTCCTCTCCATTGTCCTCTTCCCCGTTTTTCTCTAGACCAAAATAAACACTTAAGATCTCTTTCGTGATCCGTTGTGCCGGTGATTGGGTTTGGGTCTGGGCCCTTTGGGAATAGGGAACCAGTGTAGCAAAAGCAATTTCAGGATCATCGGCCGGGGCATAGCCCAACAGCAACGTGTGGTTATAGGGTCGTTCGGTTTGTGCTGTTCCTGTTTTGGCCGCCACCTTAACCGGGAAGTCACCAAACATTCCGTACGCCGTTCCGCCGGGGGCCGTTACCGCCTCCATCCCCTTTTGCACAGTACGCAAATGCTCTTCACTCATCTCAATGCGGTTTAACACCCTAGGTTCCTTGCGCCAGATCACTTCTCCAATCCCATCATCTTCCGCTGTGCCGCGCCGGATTTCTTTGACCAGATACGGTTGCATGCGGTAACCCCCGTTGGCAATGGTAGCCACATATTGGGCCAGCTGCAAGGGGGTATACTGATCCAACTGGCCAAAGGTCAAGTGAGCCAAACGGCCAGGAAGATGATAATCCGCTGAATCAAAGATTTGGCCAGCAGATTCACCAGGCAGGTCAATGCCGGTGGGCACTCCCAAACCAAATTGGGCATAGTATTCCCGCAATTGATCCTGGGCCCGGCTCACCGCATCTGAAGAGTAACTGCCCGCCATTTTAAGGCCAATGTTGATCATGTAAATGTTGGAGGATAATTGCAATGCTCTGACGGCATCAACAGAGCCCAGTGTTTTCCAGGAACGGAAGGTCTGTCTGCCAATGGTAATGGGCCGGTCATTAATGACCGTATGGGGTGTGACGATTCCCTCATGCAGGCCAGCCAGCACAGTAGCCATTTTCACTGTTGAACCGGGGACATAAGATCCAACTTTATAGGTAAAAACATTATTGGACATGCCCAAGATCTCACCTGTTTTGGGGTTAAGGGCCACAAACAAGGGCTGCTCAGCCGGTTTATCTTTTGGTATGTCAGGGTTAGTTTCAATTTCTTTGGCAATTATCTCCTCAATCGCTTGTTGGAACTCCACATCGATCGTCAGGACCAGGTCATTGCCTCTGCGGCCGGGAATCTCAATGGGGTGGTCAATGATGCGTTGGGTGCGGTCTACGGTGATAATACTTTCAGATGGCACACCCCTCAGCTGTTCTTCATATTGCAATTCCAAACCGGAACGCCCCACTTGTTCATTCAGCCGGTAACCCCTGGAGAGGTAATAATCCCTGTTCTCAGCTGTAATTGGCCCCACACTGCCTAATAATGTGTCTAATACTCCGTCATAGACATAGTTTCGTTCGGAATCCACAATAATTTCCACACCTGGAAGCTGGTCCAAGTGTTCGGCTACCCTGGCCATCTCCTCAGGCGTTAAGTTGGTTTTGATCCGGTGGGGGGTTAAAAAGATTCCTTCTTCCATTTTGGCCAGAATCTCTTTGGCGTCCATATCGATTAATGCGGAAAGCTTCTGGGCAATCTCCGCTTTACGGCTTTCCAGCTCCCGCTGGCGGGTAAACGTCAGGGTATACATATGCTCATTGGTCACAATTTCGCGGTAATGTCGGTCAAGAAAATATCCCCTTGGCGCTGTGCCTTCAATCGTGCGCTGGGTGTTGCGTTCAGCCTGTTGGACAAACTCCTCCCCTTGGACAATTTGGATTAACCCCAGGCGGAAGATTAAAGCGGAAAATAAAATAAAGGTAAGTAAAAACAGCAGATTTAAGCGCAAAAAAAGCTGTTTTTCCTTTTTCTTCTTTTTCCCCATTTAAGCTCCCTCATTTTCTTCAAAGCGTGAAATATCTTTGTTGGCACCAATCACCACAAGAATATCATCCTTTTGGATGACATCTTCCGCTTTAGGTGAAATGTTTAAACCGTCTTTGGATTTAATGGCCATAATATTACACCCGTATTTAGCACGGATGTTCAACTCCAAGAGCGATTTGCCCACCATTTTTTCTCCCGCTTTAATTTCTACTAGACTATAATCGGGAGACAGCTCAATATAATCCATGACATTTTTGGAGAGTAAGTGGTGAGCGATACGCACCCCCATGTCCCGCTCCGGGTGAACAATTTTGGTGGCCCCTATTTTTGCCAATACCCGCTCGTGATAATCATTTTGGGCCTTTACCGTAATATACGGCACGTTCAAATCTTTTAAGATCAATGTCGTCAAAATACTGGCTTGGATGTCGTCTCCTATGGCGACGATGACATGATCCATATTGCGAATGCCGATATCGCGCAAGGCTTGCTCATCGGTGGAATCCATTTGTACCGCCTGAGTAACGATATCAGCATATTGATTCACTTTATTTTCATTTATATCAATGGCTAACACTTCATGGCCCAAATCGCTTAACGTCTTGCAAATACTGCCCCCAAAACGTCCCAACCCGATGACGGCAAACTGTTGTTTCATGACTTCCCTTCTCTCCTCTCCCTTTATCTTTCATTTTACCGAATCACAGAGCCGCTTGCCAAGAAAAGTGAAGGGGACTAATCACTTACATTACGGATAAAATAGTATAACAATAACTGGGCATTGCCAACAACAATAATGTAATAGGGTAGAGCCTCTTTAGGATGAAATAACAACACAGCAGCAATAAAAACCAAAATGCTCAGGATGCGCCCCCCGTTTAAAAACAACTCACGCCCTACAATATATTCAATTCGCCATTCTGCTGCCTTTTTGGCCCTGCCGATTACATCATAAGTCATAGACAAAAACGGAACCATCAACAGCGGGAAAGCCGCTGAGATGATCACACCGTAAGTCATGAGCCGGGCAAACGTGAGCTCAAAGGCAATAATCCACACGGCCAGAGACAAGACTACAGCGGATAATAAAATAACTTTATGGCGATGTTTAGGGGAAACCAGACGGCCGGCAACATAGTAAAAAATGAGAGAGACCCCAGAGGTGACTAAACCAAAGGTTCCCAGAGCCATTTCTGTCCCGGTGGCCACAAAAATCCAGATGGTGATCAGAAAGGCAAAAGAACCTTCTCTTAAGCCTTGGGCCATATTAGCCAGGAGAATCCTGCGCCAGTCAGCCGAAATCTCCCGCCAGCGCAAAACGGAACATAAGAGGAAGCGCCCTTGGGCCGCACGGCGTTTCAGAAAAAAACTCAGCACAACTGCCAGGACAAACAAGGCCAGGGAAATGGTAAAAATCATTGTATAGCCTGTTGTTTCAGCCATGCTGGTAATCAGCCAGCCGGCAAAAAAAGGGCCGATCATGCCGGCAAATGAATTTAAGAGTCCCAAAAAACCGTTAAAGATATCTCTGGTCTTGGGTTCTGTAATCTCAAACGTTAACACATTAAAGGCCAGCCAGTAAAAACCAAACCCAATCCCCAGCAAAACGCCCAACAGAATTGCCCATTGACTCGCCTGCTCTCCCAGTAACAAAACAACAGAGAAAAAGAAGGACAGAAAAAAAACACCGAGGCGCAGGACAATCACCCGGTCCACTTGTTTGGCCCAGCGCCCGGCCAGGATGAAGACAATCGGCTGAGCAATCACAATAAACAGGTTGTATAAGGCAATGGTGATATAATCACTTTTTTGTTTCCACAAATAGACATTGACAAAAGTGTTGGAAAGGGCCACGCTTAATGCGTACAGCCCTCCAATGACTAACAACAGTTTCAGATCTGTACTGACATCCGTTTCCCCAAATAAAATGCGGTGAATGTAATGTCCTTTATGAACCTTGTTCAACCGCTGCCAATTCTCAACGCGATGCATTGGAAGTCCCCTTCTAAGACTAAGTCTGCCATTAGTCTGCCTTAGGGACTCCCCTTTTATTCTGAAGGATGCTGTTCAGTTAACTTTCGATACTGAATGCAATCTTGCCGAATTGCTCTCCTTCATCCATACGTTTAAAAGCATGATAGGCATCGTCCAATGGGAAAACTTTATCCACAACTGGCCGGATGCCATGCTGTTCAACAAAACGCAGCATTTCCCTGAATTCTTGGGCGCTGCCCATCGTTGAACCCAACAAATTGTATTGACCGTAGAAGAAAGTCCTTAAATTAAAATCGACTTCATCCCCTGCCGTCGCTCCAAAAATGACTAGTGTGCCACCGGGTTTTAATTGGTCCAAGGATTTTTGGAACGTGGCTCGGCCAACACTTTCAATGACCACGTCCACCTTCTCCCCGTTAAGCTGACTGTTCCAGTCCCCTTCAGTGCTTATTACCCGGTCTGCCCCCAAGGCTAGGGCCTGTTCCCGTTTAGCTAGGCTGCGTGAGGTGACATACACCGTTGCCCCCAGCGCTTTGGCCATCTGCAGCAGAAATGTGGCCACACCGCTGCCAATACCGGGAATTAAGACGGTTTGGCCTCTCGTCACCTGGGCACGGGTGACCAGTGCACGGTAAGCAGTCAAGGCAGCCAATGGCAAGACGCCGGCTTCAGTCCAGGTTAGGTAGGCAGGTTTGGGCTCCACATTTTCAGCAGGAATGACAACAGTTGCAGCAAATGTGCCGTGATCAGGTAAGCCCAATATTTCAAATCCCTCAGGCGGTGCCGGACTTTTTTCAGGCCAACCCAGACTGGGATTGATCACCACCTCGTCACCGGGTTTAACATTTTGAACCCCTTCTCCCACGCTTTCCACTATACCCGCTCCGTCAGAGCCCAAAATAATAGGCGGAGCATCGGGTTGATGCCGGTACAGCACCCAAATATCACGATGATTTAAACCAGCCGATTTCAGCCTGACTTTCACCTGTCCTGGCTGCGGCTGTTGCTCCTCCATTTCCATTACTTGTAAACCTTCCCACCCCGGGGCGCCATAGTGGACAATCGCTTTCACCATATCCCTCCTCGGTTACATAAAGTCCGCTTAAACCTATCTCAAACTGTAAAAATAAACCTGAGGGGAGCTTCCCTCAGGCCATCTGTTAGTTTAGAACATTGTGCATCCCTTACTTAGCAGCTTGATAGCGCTTTGCCACCTCATCCCAGTTAATGACATTAAAGAAAGCTTTAACATAATCTGGGCGTTTGTTTTGATATTTCAAGTAATATGCATGCTCCCATACGTCTACGCCTAAAATTGGTGTTTTACCTTCCATCAGCGGATTGTCTTGGTTCGGGGTGCTGGTTACTTCCAATTCACCGTTGTTTACAACGAGCCAAGCCCAACCGCTTCCAAAGCGATTAAGAGCAGCTTGGGTAAATTCTTCCTTAAATTTTTCAAAGCTGCCAAATTTCTTGTTGATCGCCTCAGCCAGTTCTCCAGTGGGCTCTCCACCGCCGTTGGGGCTCATAATTTGCCAGAACAACGTATGGTTAGCATGACCGCCGCCATTGTTACGGACAGCAGTCCGGATGCTTTCCGGAACAGCATCCAGGTTTTTAATTAAGTCTTCCACACTTTTCTCCTGCAATTCAGGATGACCCTCAAGGGCTTCATTCAGTTTGTTCACATACGTCTGATGGTGACGTCCATGATGAATTTCCATGGTTTGGGCATCAATATGAGGCTCCAGTGCATCTGCAGGATAGGGTAAGGCAGGCAATTCATGCTTAGACATACAATCTCCTCCTTCACATCATATGTAGTATGATCTATAGATAAAGCAAGGAAGGACAAGCCTTCCCCACTTTATCATCTCCCGAAAAACCGTCAGCCATTACCGCTTCCCCTTATACATTATATCGCAGTTTTTTGTTACTTTCAAAATGTAAACCGTTTTAAAGTAATTATTGTTTAATACTGTCTTTATTTTTTGAGCTTGTTTTATCCCTAATCTTCTTCGTCTTGTGCTTGCACCAGAATGTGGGTGCCGCTGACTTTAACCACTTTGAGACGAGTCCCCTTTTTCACCCAAATCCCTTCCGTGGTGGCACTGTACAGCTTTCCTTCAATTTTAATCGTCCCTGTCGGCCTGAAATCGGTTTGAGCAATCCCTTCCTTCCCCACTAATTGTTTATACCCTTCATTTAAGGCGTTATAACCTTTTTCACTCGAAAGGGAATCTTTCAACGTTAATTTAGACCACACTTCCCTGCGGGGAAAAAATTTAAGAAACAAGAGCGAACCGGCAGCACCGAGCACAAAAGCAATGGCAACCCCAACACCGTACAGAATTGAGGGAGAAGGCCAGGCTAAAGCCACCAGCATTAAAATCAAGCCAATGGCCGCAATGGTTCCATCTCCCACAAACTTGCCATCAATCATAATCAACATAATACCGGCCAGATACAGAATGCCCATCCACATCATCTGGCCTTCCTGTATATGAGCCATAAAGTAAAGGCTGATGGCGCCCAATCCTAAGAGGCCAAAAACCAACCGCCCCTTGACCAGCACCTCAGCAAACAACAACAACGTTCCCGCCAAGACAATGATAAACCCACCGAGCGGTTGAAAAATAAATTGTTGCCAGGCCCCCGGCATCTTAATCCCCTCCCAGGATAAAATCCACCCTCTTTTAATAAGGCACACTCTTTCTCTTCTACCTGTGCTAAAAACTGGTTCTATTTTTTATACGTCTGGGATGGTGCAGTCTCTTTTTCTTGATCAACTTTGGCCTTATCCACTTCCATGATGATCGGAATAATCATGGGTCGCCGCTGGATCTTTCTATAGATGAAAGGTGCGATGTCATCAATCACCTGGGCCTTGATGTTAGCCCAGCTTTTCACCCTCTGCTCCAACAGTTGTTCAACCAGCTTTTTCACTCGCCCCTCTGTCTCCGCGATGAGGTCTGTTGATTCACGGACAAATATAAATCCCCTTGAAATCACATCTGGCCCGGCCAGCAGTTTAAACCGTTTCATATCTATCGTCATGACGATGATAATCAGGCCGTCATCAGACAATTTCATACGGTCCCGCAGGACGATATTGCCCACATCACCGATTCCATGCCCGTCAACCAAAATGATTTCAGCCGGGATCTTCTCACCAATAAAAGCTTCTTCCCGGTTAATGTGCAATACATCACCGTTTTCCATGACAAAACAGTTCTTCTCCTTCACGCCAACTTGTACGGCAAGCTCTTTGTGCTTGGCCAGCATGCGGTATTCACCGTGAATGGGAATAAAATATTTTGGTTTTAAAAGTTGAAGCATCAGTTTCATATCTTCCTGGCTGCCATGGCCGGAGGCATGGATATCAAACTCATTGCCGTAAATCACTTCAGCCCCCAATTTAAACAATTGATCGATAATCCTGTTCACACTTAAGGTGTTGCCCGGAATGGGGGAGGAAGAAAACACCACCGTATCACCGGGAATCAATTGAATTTGGCGATGTTGTCCCCGGGCGATACGGGACAAGGCGGCCATTGATTCTCCCTGGCTGCCCGTACAGATGATCACCACTTGATGTTTTGGCATTCTTTGCACTTGATCCGGTTCAATGAACGTTCCTTTAGGTACACGGATATAACCCAATTCCTGACCGATTTGAAACACTTTCTCCATACTGCGGCCAAATACCGCAATTTTGCGGTTGTAGCGTACCGCTGCGTCTACCACCTGCTGCAGGCGATAAACATTGGAAGCAAATGTGGCAAACAAGATGCGTCCTTGTGCCTGCTGGAAGATGTCAAACAACGCGTTTCCTACTTTTTGCTCGGAACCGGTATACCCTTCCCGCTCACTGTTGGTGCTGTCCGAAAGGAGCGCCAAGACTCCTTTTTTACCCAACCGGGCTATTTTGGCAAAATCTGTTTTGGGGCCCACCGGGGTAAAATCAAATTTGAAGTCCCCAGTATGCACGATCGGCCCCTCCGGTGTATCCACGACAATGCCGATTGAATCAGGAATGCTGTGATTGGTTCTGAAGCAGGAAACGTTTAAATGTTTAAATCTAACCTGATCGCGGTTGCTGAAGGGGATCAGTTTAGCTTGACGCAACAGTCCTGCCTCTTCCAGCTTAGCCCGCACCAGGCCCAGAGTCAGTTTTTCACCGTATAAGGGAACGTTAATCTCTTTCATGATATAAGGCAAACTGCCGATATGATCCTCGTGGCCGTGGGTTAAGAAAATACCTTTAACTTTGTCCTTGTTGGCCACCAGATAAGAAACGTCGGGAATGATGTAATCAACGCCAGGCATATCGTCCTCCGGAAACTTTAATCCGGCGTCGATCACCACAATTTCATCCTTATATTCAATCACATACATATTTTTTCCTATTTCGTCCAACCCGCCTAAAGCGAAAATTTTCACATGTTCTTTTTTCACGTTCTCAACTCCATCTAGCATTCTTTTTTCGACCATTTGTTCATTATTTCCTATTATAGCCCAAACTGATCTTCATTTGTAGTTTTTCCCCTTGTGTTTCCACTTGTGCCTATCTTGGATCAGACCCCTCACACTTGTCAGCATCCAAACATACAAGTATGTAGAGAAGTGCTCTCGTAAAGGGGGGAACAGCATGGCTTATCCACGTATAAAGGGGCATCGCTTGCCACCGTTTTCCCGTCATCCGGCAGGCCAACCGATTGGATTTTTAATGCAAGGAGCTAAACCGCCACAACCGCAACCAAACCTTAGCCCGTTTTTTGGTGCTCCCAATATGCCTCCCCAAGGAGGAGGTCCTTTTACGCCTTTTTCATCCCCTTCACCACCCTCTCAAGTGCCGGGGTTTCCTTTTCAAGGTCCATCCGCCCCCGGAGCCTCACCTCCAGGAACCGGAGGACTGCAAGGATTATTACAGGGGCTCATGGGCGGGAGTTCATTTGACTTGCCAGGCCTTATGAGCAACGCTCAAAAATGGATTGGGGTGCTTAACCAATTAGGCTCCGTCATTAAACAAGCCGGTCCGTTGTTGCAATTGGTGCAGGGGCTAACGAACGGTACAGATTCTTTTAGCGATGATGATACCTTGACCGAATTAACTGATGATGAAGAAGAAATGGAAGTTAAACAGGAAAAACCTAAGCCAAAGCGGAAAAGATCCAGGGTCAGAACAAAAGGAAAAAGAAAACGACGCCGTAAAAAAACAAAAGGTACAGGAAGAGTCTAACTCCAGCTTCACACTACGCATCAAGCAACATTATGACATGTCCTGCAAGCACAAAAATTCATTAAGCAAAGTTTAGGCTGGAAGGCCCCGCCAGAACAAATGACAGGAAAAATAGTAAATAAAAGTACAAAAAAAGGTGGCATATACCTCTAGTATATGCCACTCCATTTTGGAAGCAAACGGCTTAGGATTCGAGCTTACGCAAGACCTCAAACAATTCTTCGTTGTCCGGCTGCTCATCAATGGGGTGAACATCGATGAACCGAATGATCCCTTGCTTGTCAATGATAAACAAGGCACGTTCACTGGCTCCATAAGCGGATTCATCGGGATTGTCACGGAAGACGCCGTATTTCTTGGACACTTCACCGTGGGGATAGAAGTCAGCCAGTAAAGGATACGTGATGCCTCCGAGGGATTTGGCCCATGCTTTATGAGAGAAAACACTGTCAACGCTAATACCCAAAACTTGGGTATCATACTCTTCAAAACGAGGAAGATCATCCTCGTATGAAGGCATTTGCGCACCTCAAACAGGGGTCCAATCTAAGGGATAGAAAGCAATGAACACATTTTTCTTACCCAAAAAGTCAGACAAAGTAATCGTCTCGTCCGTATGAGATTTCAGAGTGAAATCAGGTGCTTTGTCGCCAACTTTTAAAGTTTTGGTTTCTGTGGCACCTCTTGGCATTTAGACATCCTCCTTTGGGCCTAAATTATGTACGGACAAGTCTTAGCTTGTCCAATAAGGCTATGGTTCAGCCTTTATTTATATTATACTATTCTTAGTCAAAAATACTATCGTAATTAAAGTTATAATAAACAAGTTATCCTTTTCCTTTGCGAAGCATTTAACAAACAGCAAAAAATTGCGCCAATGGAGGCTAGTGCAATGAACCAAATGTGGTTGGAAGCATTAGGAAAGGAATTAAAGAAAGTCATTGATACATATCAATATCCGTCCTTGACATCGGAAATTTTTACTGAAGACATTTGTGATGAATGGCGTTCAACACTGTCTGGCCTTCCCTCCAGTGATGAAGCCCTGAAGCAAGTGATGACCAAACAGCTGCATAAAAGTACGATAGAAGAAATTGAGGACGCCGGCCAACATTTGCTTTTCAAAGTCAAGTTAAAACACAAAGGTGAGCTTTATCAGGTGCAGCTTAAGCTTGAAAACTTAACCTGGTCGATCGTCTCCTTGCAGTACATAGGAAATGACACAAAAAAACGTCTGGTTTGGGGAATAAACGTCGCCCTGGTCTTTATGCTGCTCATTGGGAGCTGGTTCATGTTTCAAAAATGGACAGAAGGGGCGCCGGCTCAGACATCCTTGAGCACAGATGACCGTTCCGCTGCCCAAAACTGGGACGAAAAGCTATTTTTAAACCATATCGATGATATTCAAAAGGCGGCAAAGCAACATGGCTATATCATCATGACGGAGGAAGAGTTTAATGCGGCCCTCGACGACCATGCGCAACAAAGGCTCATTGCCCACTTAACAGAGAACGAATCTGAAGCGTCTGAAATGGAGAAGACCGAATCTGAACCCCAAGCTGGTGAAACAAAATCCCCCGAGGAAATGGTTGAGCTTGCCATTCAGCCTGGTATGACCAGCCCGGATATTGCCGCCCAGCTCGTAGAAAAAGGATTGGCCCGGAATGAACGCGAAGTGCTCCAACTGTTTCGCAAATTGGGAGTGGACAAAAACATCCGCTCAGGCAAGTATCACATCCCATCCAATGCTACTTACATGGAGATCATTAATATTTTAACGAGCCGCTAGCGTTTAGCGGCGGCTCCTCATTTTTTGTCGGGCCACAGACTTCAAAAACTTTTAAAAAAACTTGACAAGGATTTTATATGGATATTTATTTTGTATGGATAAGTTTATTTTTTCCATTAAAGGTGATATATTGTGTATCCGTAAATTTTTAAGGGGTGAAAAATTAGCGATACTATATTAAAATACTTCTACGTAGAGGAAACTATCGAAATATAGAATAAAAATTCGAGAATAATAGATAACTAAGTAAGAGGTGATTGGGTTGAGGAGAAAAGTAGTTACAGCTTCTGCATGCGCCGTCCTTGCATTTGCTGCCTTTTCCAAAGATACAGAGGCGAGTGGAGGAACATATACCGTTAAGAGGGGAGATTCATTGTGGAAAATTTCCCGTCAGTATCAGGTCACCATTGAGCAGCTTATGGCCTGGAATAATCTCAGATCCAGTACGATTTATGTAGGCCAACGCCTGTATATTGCTCCTCCTCACAGACATACCTCCAGTTCGGGAGGATCATCAAGTACATATCAGGCTGCCACTTATACCGTGAAGCCAGGTGACAGTCTCTGGAAAATTGCCAGAAACTACAATACCACGGTTGCTCAACTTAAATCTGTGAATAACCTACGTTCTGACCTTATTCGTGTCGGACAAGTATTAAAGATCCCCGGTCCTACTTCTAGCACAAATGCCTCCAAGTCCAGTGTCACAGTAGAGTCCAAACCGGTATCAGCCACCAGCTATACAGTCAAACCAGGTGATTCCCTGTGGAAAATAGCACGGGAGTACAACACGAGTGTTAATCAATTAAAAGCATTAAATAAGCTCACCTCTGACACCATTTATGTGGGACAAGTATTAAAAGTGCCGTCTCAAACCGGGCAGTCTGGCTCCACGTCTTCAGGTTTAAATGTCTCCTCCCTGATTAATGAAGCAAAAAAATATATAGGCACACCCTACCTTTGGGGCGGCTCTTCACCTTCTACCGGATTTGATTGCAGCGGTTTCTTGCAATATGTCTTTCGGACCCAAGGCATTAATTTGCCCCGGACAGTGGCTTCCATCTGGAGCGCTGGGACCTCAGTTTCCAGTCCCCAACCCGGTGATATTGTGTTCTTTGAGACATATACCAGCGGTCCGTCCCACGCTGGAATCTATTTAGGCAACAATCAATTTATCCATAGCGGCACATCAACGGGGGTCACGATCAGCAATATGACCACATCGTATTGGTCCCAACGTTATTTGGGAGCCAAACGTTACCGTTAAGGCAGCTTGTTGAGGCAGTTTGATATGTTTCACAACCTCGTCTGCCAATGGAAAAGGCACTATCGAACCCGATAGTGCCTTTCTTTTATAGCATGATGGTTTTTCAGTGTTGAATTTATGGGAATCAGCAAGGGGATGGAGCTGTACTAATGGTACGATTATTTTTGTAACCGTATTATTCATGACTTTTGATTGTATTTCCGCCGGGCCTCAACCGTTCCTTCACGATAAGCATCCATGGCTTGTTTATGGGTGTATAACAAGGCGCTGTGGGGAGAGGCTTCCAAAGTGTCCTCATCCACCACCCCTAATTCACCCGCAAACTCAGCGCCAGCATCATCCACAACGTTATTGTAGGCTTCCATTAAGGCCCTGCTGTTGAAACGCTCCGCTTTATACAATTCGTCCGATTGTCCGCTTCTGGTTTTCTTCTCCACGTCTGTCACCCTCATTTCGCTTATGATGTATTTAGGTTGATGTTAGTTTAATCATAAACTCATGCGATTATGAGGGTGACAGGAAATTGGCTTAATTTGGTGAGCTGGGTCACGGCAAACAGACATGCTTATTTCACTATCAATTTCAGATTGGTGTCTTTATTTGACCATATGAATGGGTTGCCCAAGGGCCACTTCAGCCGCTTCCATGGTCATCTCGCCCAGTGTGGGATGAGCGTGAATGGTCAAGGCAACATCTTCCAGTGTGGCGCCCATCTCGATGGCCAGTCCAAGCTCAGCAATAAGATTCGAAGCCTCCATACCCACAACCTGGGCCCCTAATATAACGCCGTTTTCTTTATTGGCCACCACTTTAACAAAACCATCGGTTGCGTTGACGGAAAGGGCCCGGCCATTGGCAGCAAACGGGAATTTGCCTACTGACACCTCATAACCCTCTTCCTTCGCTTCTGCTTCTGTCAGTCCCACAGTGGCGATTTCAGGATCGGAGAACACCACAGCCGGAATAACCTTGTAGTCAACAGCGCTGGGCTCTCCAGCTATCACTTCAGCCGCTATCTTCCCTTCATAAGAGGCTTTATGAGCCAATGCAGGGCCAGCTACCACATCGCCGATGGCAAAAATGCGTTCATTGCTGGTGCGGCACTGCTCATCCACTTCTATTAAGCCTCTCTCATTCACTTTAACCCCAGCCATGTCCAAACCGAGTTCATCAGTATTTGGCTTGCGTCCCACAGTGACCAGCAGGTAGTCAGCGGTAATGGTTTCTTCTTTGTCCTTCACTTTATAGGTGACGGTTACACTGTTTTCATCTTGTTCAGCAGACTGGGCCATGGCGTTTTTAACCACATTGACATTGAGCCGTTTAAGGTTTTTCTGAACCAGCTGGGCCACTTGTTTTTCGAAGGTGGGTAGAATCTGATTTTCACCTTCAAGGATGGTCACTTTGGTCCCAAACTTGGCAAAGGTTTGCCCCAGCTCAATGCCGATATATCCCCCGCCGATCACCACCATGCTTTTAGGAATTTCCTTCAACGCGAGCGCTTCAGTAGAAGAGATAATCCGGCCGCCAAACGGGAAAGGCTTCAGCTCAACAGGACGGGAACCGGTGGCAATGATGCAGTGGTTAAATTTGAGGCGTTCTGATTCATAGCCGCGGTTGACGCGTACTTCATCCTCGCTGACAAAAATAGCCTCGCCTTGAATGATTTCAACATTGTTCCCTTTAAGCAGGGTTTCCACACCACCGGTCAATTTTTGAACGACTCCTTGCTTCCATTCTTGCACTTTGGCGAAATCCACTGTCACATTTTCAGCTGTAATGCCCATGCCCTGGTCATCATTCATCAGTTCATACTTATGGGCTGCCGAAATCAAAGCTTTGGAAGGAATACATCCCACATTGAGGCAGACGCCTCCCAGTTTGTCTTTCTCCACAATCGTCACTTTCTTGCCCAGTTGGGCTGCCCGGATGGCAGCCACATATCCACCCGGGCCTGCACCGATCACCAGCACATCCACTTCTTTGCCAAATTCACCTACAACCATGTTTGGTCACCCCCATTATGCCTCTAAGATTAACATATCTGGATCTTCCAGAAGTTGTTTCACATAGTTGACAAACTGCTGTGCGGCTACCCCATCAATCAAACGGTGATCGAAGCTTAAGGACAGTGCCATCACCGGAGCCACTTTTATCTCTCCATCAACAACCACTGGCTTTTCCTGAATGCGGCCTGTTCCCAAAATAGCCACTTCAGGATAGTTGATAACCGGTGTGAAGAACATGCCTCCGGCCGAACCAATGTTAGTAATGGTAAAGGTGCTGCCGGTCAGCTCCTCACGGGACAGTTTGCCCTCCCGGCCGCGGGTGGCCAGGTCGCGGATTTCAGCGGCAATTTGCCATATGTTCTTCTGGTCCGCATCTTCCACAACAGGAACAAGCAGACCATTTTCCGTGTCAGTGGCAATGCCGATATTGTAATAATGCTTGTACACAATCTCTTCTTTGTCGTCATCAATGGAGGCATTCAACTGTGGGAATTCACGCAGGGCAGCCACGGCTGCTTTGACAATAAACGGCAGATAAGTCAATTTAACACCCTTTTTCTCTGCGAGTGGTTTGGCTTTTTGCCTTAATTCAACCAGCTTGCTGACATTGACCTCGTCCATCACTGTGACATGCGGCGCTGTATAGACAGACTTGGTCATTGCCTGGGCGATCACTTTGCGGATGCCACGCAGGGGAACACGCTCTTCGTAACGTTCTCCTCTAACGGCTGGCTTGGCGGCATGCACTGCAGTTTCCTGCTTTTCTTCTGCAGCCGCCTTTTGTTCAGCGGCAGGCGCTTTGCCACCAGCCAGATAAGCATCGATATCTTCACGGGTGATGCGGCCATTCGGCCCGCTGCCTTTCACCTGGGTGATGTCTACCCCTTTTTCCCGGGCATATTTACGCACGGAAGGCATGGCTAAAACTTTCATGCGCTCCTCGCGGGAAGCAGCAGGTTGGGCGGCAGGGGCTGTCTCTTTGTCTCCTTTCTCTTCTGCCGGCTTGTCCGCTTCAGTCTGCTTCGCTTCCGGCTTTGTCCCAGTTTCCTCTTTAGCTTCATCGTTTTGCTCCGGCACATCTCCCTCTACTTCAAAAGTGATTAATGTATCACCGACTACAGCTACTGTCCCTTCTTCCGCAACGATTTCCTTAACGGTTCCATTGACAGGTGAAGGCACTTCCACGACTGCTTTGTCATTTTGCACTTCCAGAATGATCTGGTCTTCTTCCACCGTTTCACCCGGTTGAACGTGCCATTTGATGATTTCACCTTCGTGAATGCCTTCCCCCAGTTCGGGGAGTTTAAATTCAAAGACGGCCACAAGTCGTACCTCCTTTTAAATTAGAAATCTAAGACCTGATTAATGGCTTTGACGACGCGATTTGGATCAGGCAGCCACTTATCTTCGATCATACCGAACGGATAGACAGTGTCCGGGGCTGTGACGCGCAGAACCGGGGCTTCAAGGTGCAGAATGGCTTTTTCATTAATTTGGGCGATGACTTCAGCAGCAACGCCAGATTGTTTTTGCGCTTCCTGCACGACAATGGCCCGGTTTGTTTTTTCAATGGATTGAACGATGGTGTCAATGTCGATCGGACTGATGGTGCGCAAGTCGATCACTTCAACCTTGGCTCCCCGCTCTTTTTCAATCTGTTCAGCAGCCTTCAGCGAGGTGTGCACCATGGCACCATAGGTGATAATGGTGACATCTTCACCTTCTTTAACAATGTTCGCTTTTCCGATTGGAATGGTGTATTCACCTTCCGGCACTTCACCGCGGAAAGAACGGTATAATTTCATGTGCTCCAAAAAGACCACCGGATCGTTGTCCCGGATAGCAGAGATTAATAACCCTTTGGCGTCATAAGGGTTGGAGGGGATGACTACTTTCAGGCCAGGTGTTTGTAACATTAGTCCTTCCAGACTGTCCGCATGCAATTCAGGTGTTTTAACCCCTCCACCAAACGGTGAGCGGATGGTGATGGGGCTGTGGTAACGTCCGCCGGAACGGTATCTCATCCGCGCCATTTGGGAGGCGATGCTGTCCATCACTTCAAACACGAAACCAAAAAACTGGATTTCCATGACGGGACGGAAACCAGTGAGGCCAAGTCCGATAGCTAGTCCACCAATACCGGATTCAGCCAGCGGTGTATCAAAGACGCGCTCCTTTCCGAACTGCTTTTGCAATCCGTCTGTCGCACGGAACACGCCTCCGTTTTTTCCAACGTCTTCACCGAACACAAGGACAGTTTCGTCGCGTTCCAATTCCACGCGCAAAGCATCATTAATGGCTTGAATCATTGTCATCTGAGCCATGTTTTATTCCCCCGCTTTCTCGTACTCTGCTTTTTGTTCTTCAAGGTGAGCAGGAAGTGTTTCAAACATGGAGTCGATCAATTGCGGAATGGTCATTTTCTCTGTTTCATCCGCTTGCTTCAGAGCCTTGTTAATTTCTTCCTTAGCTTCTTCGATCACTTTGTTCTCGTCTTCTTCAGACCAGAGCCCTTTGGCTTCCAGATATTTACGGAAGCGGATCAGCGGATCGTTTTTCTCCCATTCATCTAACTCTTCATTGCTGCGGTAACGGGTTGGGTCATCTCCAGCCATCGTATGCGGACCGTAGCGATACGTCAAGCTTTCAATCAAGGCTGGCCCTTCTCCGTTACGGGCTTTTTCCACTACTTCTTTCATCACGGTGTATACGGCTAACACGTCCATCCCGTCCACCTGGTAACCTGGAATACCGGCTGCCACTGCTTTTTGAGCTAAAGTTTCAGCAGCGGTTTGCAGTTCAACCGGAACGGAAATGGCGTACTGGTTGTTCTGAATCACAAATACAGCAGGCACATGGTAAGCACCAGCAAAGTTTATCCCTTCATAGAAGTCCCCTTGAGACGTTCCACCGTCTCCGATGTATGTCACGGCTACACGTTTTTCTCCTTTTTTCTTGAAACCTAGTGCCACGCCTGCTGTTTGAATGATTTGAGCACCAATAATGATTTGAGGCATCAAAACATTCACATCTTCGGGAATTTGTCCCCCATGCTGATGTCCTCTTGAATACAAGAAAGCCTGGTACAGCGGAAGACCATGCCAAACGATTTGGGGTATGTCACGGTAGCTGGGCAGAATAAAGTCTTCCTTCTTCAAAGCAAATTGGGATCCAATCATTGTAGCTTCCTGACCCGCTACAGGCGCATAGAATCCCAAGCGTCCCTGACGGTTGAGACTGATGGC
This sequence comes from Caldalkalibacillus thermarum, assembly GCF_014644735.1. Classification (NCBI taxonomy): domain Bacteria; kingdom Bacillati; phylum Bacillota; class Bacilli; order Caryophanales; family Bacillaceae; genus Caldalkalibacillus; species Caldalkalibacillus thermarum. The sequence continues at coordinate 70,653 of NZ_BMKZ01000011.1, forward strand.
CCGTTGGTCCCATACACGGGTAAACACCATGCGTCTCATCAGTTCACGCAACTCAGCATCACTCAGTTTGGGCTCCAGATCGGGAGAGATAACCTTCCCGTCTGCATCGAGCACTCTAATGGTCTCTACTTTTTCGGCTCGAATAGGCTTCAATTGTTTACTCATACTCTCACCCCTTAAACTTGATACATCTTTCTTTATTTTTGTCTATACCATGGAAATGATGTATTGTCATTGTATAAAATAATAGTAACTAAATCAACAAAGGAGTATCCCTCATGAGTGACAAAAACTACCTCAAACGTACTGTCATCAAAGAATCTATCAGTAGCAGATACCTTGATGAGGAGCGCTCCGTACGCATCTTTCTTCCGCCCGGCTATAACGAATTGATCTCTTACCCTATCGTGTATGCCCAGGATGGACAAGATGCCTTCATGTATGGCCGCATCGCCACCATCGCTAATTATCTCATACTTGAAAAAGGAATGGAACCCATCATTATCGTTGGGGTTGATGTAGATAAAAAGAAGCGCTCCAGCGAATATTCTCCGCTGGGTTCCCGCAATGAAGCATATAAACGTTTCTTTGTGGAGGAGTTATGTCCATTTATAGAATCCCGTTACCCGCTGCGACAAAATGGGATGAACCGCATCTTGCTGGGGGATTCCCTTGGGGCAACGGTCTCTTTACATATGGCCCTTGATCATCCCCACTGGTTCCAATATGTCATTAGCCTTTCCGGAGCCTTTTTAAACCCAACCTTAGCTGAATTGTCGAGAGCCTCCGATTTGGGTTGGCTGAATATCTGGATGCTGATTGGCACAGAAGAAACAGAAGTGGAAACGCACGCGGGCACCTTTAACTTTTTGGACTGGAATCGCCGGGCCAAATCAGTCCTTGAACAAAAAGGAGCTAACCTCACCTATCTGGAAAAAGAGGGCAAGCATATTTGGGGATTTTGGCAAAAACATCTCCCTGATGCTTTGATGCATTACTTTGGTTCAAATATCTAGGAACCTCCCTGATACCAAAATAAAAAACAGCTTGTGGCGCTGTTTCAGACAAACATGTATTGTATTTATTCTTTTATTTACCGGACTTCATCAGGAATGCCGATCACACCCGCTTCGGCCACTGCCGGATGTTCCACCAGCTTGCTTTCCACTTCAAAAGGGCCCACCCTTTCTCCTGAGGTATTGATGACATCATCAACCCGTCCGCTAAACCAGAAGTATCCGTCTTCATCTTTGTAAGCCATATCACCTGAGATATACCACCCATTTTTAAAATATTGATTGTATTTTTGTATACCCGGCAAAAGTTTGCCCATGGAGCCGGGGCGGATGGGCATAGAAGGATAATTGCTGCAAATGGTAGAACCTGTTTCTGTCATCCACCAGTTATCATGAATTCTTAAGCCCAGTATGTCCAATCCCCAGCGGATCACCTCCGGATTTAACGGCTCACCAGCGGAGAGAATATGGCGCAAATGAGACAAATCATACCGTTTGGGCAATTCATCCCCTGCGCCCATCAACATGCGAAACGCTGTTGGGGCACTAAACCATACGGTAACTTTAAATTTTTCCAACGTGGCGTACCAATCTTCCGGTTTGAACCTGCCCCCTCTCAGAACGACTGTCACACGATTAAGCCAAGGTGCCCATATTCCTGCAGATGTCCCAGTCACCCACCCCGGATCTGCTGTACACCAATAAATATCTCCTTCTCTTAAATCATAAGCAAATTTGCCTGACACATACTGATGTCGCATGGCATCATGAACATGCAAGACGCCTTTCGGTTTTCCAGTGGAACCGGAAGTGTAGTGGAGAAGCATGCCACTTTCTCTGTCAACCCACTCAATGGTATGTTCACCACTGACCTGCATCAGGTCCTCATACAAAACTTGATTGGGGCTAGTGGTTTCTTGGGCACCAACCAAAATAATGTGCTTCAAAGCAGGCAATTCTGCTGCAGGAATACGCCCCACCAGCTCAGGCGTGGTCACAACAGCAACCGCTCCGCTGTCCTCCAGCCGGTCTTTTACAGCTGCTTCCATAAACGCTTCAAACAGTGGTCCGGCAATGGCTCCAATACGTACAATGCCCAGCATGGCCACATACACTTCCGGACAGCGCGGCATGAAAATGAATACGCGATCACCTTTCTTAATATTTAACTTTTTTAACCCGTTGGCAAACTGTGAGGACAGACGGCTCATGTCTGCAAATGTGTACTGTTCATCTCGGCCTTGTCCGTCAGTATAAAGGAGCGCAATTTGATCTCCGAATCCCTCTTCCACATGACGGTCCACTGCCTCATGTACAATGTTGACACGACCTGTTTTTGACCACGTAAAGACTTGGTCTACATCATCCCAGCTCCAATTGGCATAAGTTTCAGCATAATGTTTCAAATTCGCGCTCGAATCGGTGATCATCAAAATTTCCGCTGCTTTCCCCATAAACAGGCTCCTCTCAACCATCTGTTATATATCAGTATATTTCTACTATATAATAAATTATTTTGTTGTTTCAATAATATAAAAATTTTGATTAGGAATATTCCGTTGGAATTCCTTACCCGAGTTCGACAGTCATTAGGTAAACAAATCGCTCATAAACCCATGATTCACCTGAGTATATGAGCGATTCAGTAGGGGTGGTATCTTTTTGATATAGAATCATAGATATTATGAAAAAAAGGGGACAGAGCCGATGATTGGATTAGTGGTGATTTTAATACTTGTTCTAATATTACCCTTTACGGCTAAAGTTGTGGAGCGAAACTTGGAAATTTTTCTACTGGTCATGGGGCTTACTGCGTCTATGGTCAGTGGAGTTTTCAATCCGTCTTTGTTGGCCAAGGCATTAAAAGATCCTGTCTATATCTCTTTAACTGTATTGGCGGCCGGAATGTTATTTAAGTGGGGGCAAACCCCGTTGAAAAAAGGCATATCCCGTATTGCTACTCTCATTCCGTACCGGCTGTTCTTAGCCCTAGTGGTCATTTTGCTTGGTTTGGTTTCCAGTGTGATTACAGCGATCGTGGCTTCCCTTGTGCTCGTCGCCATTGTCTCTGTTATCCAGCTTGACCGTCACACAGAACTAAGATTTGTCATTCTGGCTTGTTTTTCAATTGGGCTGGGGGCTGCCTTAACGCCCATTGGTGAGCCGTTGTCAACCATAGCCATTAGTAAACTGGATCAAAATTTTGGCTATCTGCTGCATTTAATCGGAACTGATGTATTCACGGCCATCGTCATCCTCGGCTGGTTAACTGTGCTGTTAGTCAATCCTGAACGTCATGACCACGGTCGTTCTGAAGCGGTGGCAGAATCGTACAGCGAGATTATTGTGCGGGCTGTGAAAGTTTACTTGTTTGTCATGGGCCTGACATTATTTGGACACGGATTTCACCCATTTATTGACCAGTATTTAACCGGCTTAGACCCCAAGCTTCTATACTGGGTTAACATGATTTCCGCCGTGCTCGATAATGCCACATTAACCGCAGCCGAGATCAGCCCTGCCATGAACGAGCTGACTGTCAGAGCGATCTTGCTAGGTCTCCTAATCAGTGGCGGAATGCTTATTCCTGGCAATATCCCCAACATTATCGCAGCAAACAAATTAAACATATCAAGTAAAGAATGGGCACGCATCGGTATGCCTATTGGATTGATGTTAATGGTGCTTTACTTTTTGATCATTTTCTTCTTGATATAAGGGCCATGTCAGATGGATGCGTGTCAACTCATAAAAAAATCTTACCGAACAGAAACTGATCTCTTATATTAAAATCTACCCCAAAAGGCACCACGAAGCGGTGAGAGAAAGGCTTTGCCCCTTGGTTATCCCTTCCTTTTTCGCCAACAGGCTGTCAAGGGGCGGCGCAGCCTTCGCATCGCGATTGCTGTCAAGCAACCCTTGACAGGAGGCGGGCGAGAAAGGACAATGGAGTTAAGCGTAAGCCTTTTTTGCATCAACGCCTCTGCTTTAGCGGGAGAGATGGATCATCATCCCATGATCCGCTTAGTCAGAAAAAATTACCGCAAGGACACCTTTATTTGTTTGACCTATCCAAAACAAGATATCGGGCTTGAGTGGTTCCACCAAGCATCAGACATCAGGCAAGCGTGCTGTCAAATCAGTCAATACCGGGTCAAAGTCTGGTTCTTTATTCGTTATATCTGCTCATCTTCCTTCCGGGTCTTGGGAAAAGATGCGCCACGGGACAAATCTGCCATTACCAAATCTATACTCAGTTTGGGCTTGGATTTTGTATAATGTGATCGAACGGTATATGAGAAACATTTGGATTGGGTTTGAGGAGATGACGGAGGTAACCAACCATGTTTGATTCCAAAGCTTTAAGAGCTGCAAATCTGCAGAAACATTGGCAGCAGTTGCGAACTTTGGAACAAGCCTTAAATCAGGCGGCCATTATTGTCATCACAGATCATCGGGGCACGATCACCTATGCCAATGATGCCTTTGTGAAGATCTCAGGCTATCGCAGGGATGAACTGGTGGGCAGTAATCACCGGTTGGTAAAATCGGGCTATCACGACCCTGCTTTCTACCGACAAATGTGGCGCACGATCAGTTCAGGCAAAGTGTGGCGGGATGAAGTCTGTAACCGGACCAAAAACGGAGAGTTGTACTGGGTGGATACGACCATCGTGCCCCTACTAGGGAAAAATGGCAAGCCGGAGCAATATGTTTCGATCCGCTTTGATATTACGGAAAAAAAGCGGTTGGAAAGCCTGGTCATGCTGGACCCGCTGACCGGAATCGGTAACCGACGCTTTGCCGAACAGAAGATTCATGAATTGATTGCATCTGGCCAAGCTGGTGACCAAGCTGCCTTGGTGTTGATTGACCTGGACAAGTTCAAACAGGTTAATGATGCTTTGGGGCATGAAGCAGGGGACCTGCTCTTGAAAAGGGTGGCTGAGCGTTTGCAAGAAGTGAAGGGGAGTAACGACCTCTTGGCCCGGCTTGCCGGAGATGAATTTCTGATTTTTATGCCTGGGATAGGGGATCACAGCCAACTGAAGCGCAAGCTTGCCCTCCTTAAACGTGCCTTCAGGAGGCCGTTTGAACTGCAGAGTTACCGGATTACAGTCTGGCCCAGCATGGGGGCAGCCCTCTATCCCCGACATGGCCGGAGTGTGCGGGAACTTTTGCGCCGGGCAGACTTCGCCTTATATTTGGCTAAGGAAAAATCAAGTGACGAAGTGGAATGGTTTGACTGGCATGCTGACATTCAACCCAATCCTTTTGTTCTTGAGCAGGAAATGGTGACTGGTTTGAAACAGAGACAATTTTTTCTTTTGTACCAGCCACAGGTTCATTTGCGCAGCAAAGTTTTGCTGGGGTTTGAAGCGTTGTTGCGCTGGCGTCATCCCCGCTGGGGAATCATTTCTCCCAAGGTGTTTCTAGAAGTGGCTGAAAAATCCGGCTTTATCATACAGTTGGGGGAATGGGTGCTGACCCAAGCCATGAGGGAGATGGGCAAACTGACAGCGGAACAGGGTTATTATCTCAGTGTCAACTTATCGATGCGCCAGTTTTACCAGCAACACTTGCCTGAGTTGATTTTACATATTGCCCAGGAAACCGGCTTTCAGCTGTCACAACTTACCCTGGAAGTAACGGAAACCATGCTTGGTCACACGGATCAGGCGGCCCGGCAGTTACAAGACCTTCATCAACTTGGTGTGCGCGTTTCCCTTGATGATTTTGGCACCGGTTACTCTTCCCTGAGCCGGATCAGTCATTATCCCTTGCAAGAATTAAAAATTGACCGCACTTTTGTTCAGCAGATCGGCACGGAAAAAGGGGATGCCCTCGTTAAAACCATCATTAATCTGGCCCGTCATCTTGACTTGGATGTAATAGCTGAAGGCATTGAGAAACCTCAACAACTGCGTTTTTTGCGCCGCCATTACTGTCAGGCAGGTCAAGGCTTCCTGTTTGCGCCACCTCTTAGTTTAGACGATTTGAAAAATGTGATTCGCAGTTGAGGGTCCTGCGATGTGATAAAACCAAACAAGGCATATGATGCGGGTTCCGCACGGGTATCCCGCGTCTTTTTTTGGACAAAATAGAACTTCTATTCTCTGACAGACAGTTGTACAAATGGTATGTTAGACTAGCCTTTAACGGAAACAAGAGAGGCAGACGGTTGCATGCTGAGAAAATTGGTTAAGTAAGCAGGGCAAGGTTTGGTCCCCTGCCTACTAAGGCAAGGCCAACGGGCAGCTAGGCGCCAAGAAGAACCTGTTCAGTCTGCGCCCACAACTTGAGATAATAATGATTGGATATGGGGGATGAGAAATGAAGCTGGAATTTGAAACAGGTTGGTCTGACCCGTTGTATGGAGGGGGATATTCACTGTGTATCCTTGTCCATAACTTGTGTCCTTTACGTTGGATTTGGACTGGTATCAACACTTATTTTTTTCCAACTAGCTAAACAAGCCTAAAAGACAAGGGAAATGGATAGGCTTTACAAAAAATAAAAAAACCCCGTGAAAAAATCACGAGGCTTGATTTGTACCAGCCTGGCAACGACCTACTCTCCCAGGGGCTTTCGCCCCAAGTACCATCGGCGCTGGAGGGCTTAACTTCCGTGTTCGGAATGGGAACGGGTGTGTCCCCTCCGCTATCGTCACCAGACCGTTCAGGACTGTGCCCTTCGTGTCTCGCACTGCGTTTGCAGGCCACGTCGGACACACTCCCTCTCTTATTCACTTCTCCGTTCATACAGAGTGCTTGGCCACTCTGAATGTTGCTTAAGTTTCTTGGTACACGTCCTGTTTGCGAAGCCGCCTGTAAGCGTCAGTGCGAGCGGCTGAGCAAACATGAGTTGCACCCTGAAAATTAGATAACAGCAACGATTCACCGGTGCCACGCGTGAATGGGTTAAGCCCTCGACCGATTAGGATCTGGTCGCTCCACGCATTGCTGCGCTTCCACTCCAGACCTATCTACCTCGTC